>NZ_JBXAHW010000005.1:0-163958 GCF_058795495.1 Staphylococcus sp. GW823-FHT05F06
TCTCTCTATAACTATAAAAAATAGCTATGAAAAAATCTATCGTCATAGATTTCTTCATAGCTAATCTTAGTATGTTTTTTATTTTAAAAAGTAAAACTATGCTGTACTCCGTTATTAATAATGGGGTGAGGAGATGTTAATGGCAATCAATCAGCAAGGTCAGAAAATTTTAGCGCAACATGCAAACAAATTTGATAAATATCAATGTCCTCACTGTAAGTCTGAGGTGATACTCAAACAAGGGATGACTTTAATAGCTCACTTTGCGCATAAAACACGTTTTAATCACCACTGTTCAAAGTCAGAATCAGTTGAACATTATGAAGCAAAGTTATATTTAGCAAGAATTTATAAAGCATTGAATTTTAACGTGGAAATTGAACCTTATTACAAAGAAGTTTTGCAATATCCAGATATTGTGATCAATCAAGAAAATGCAATTGAAGTTCAATTTTCTAAAATAAGTATCAGTAAAATTATTCGCCGAACAACTGGTTTAAAGCGAATAGGTTTGAATGTGATTTGGATTATTAAAGATGTTCCTTTGAAATATAAATACGTTAAATTATCACCATTTCAAAGTGCTTTTATTCATCCAATTAATAGAACATTAGTAACATGGGATTCCAAAAAGTTTGTATTAATATTATATAGTCAACTTCAACATGTAGGCGGTAAAAATTTTGTTGCTCAAAGAAAAGTTTTAAAATTTGAAGATATAATAAATATGACTTTTCAATCAAATAATGTTCCCAATTTTAGGTTATCTGCTTCTAATATACAACGTTATATAAACTATTGTAGAAAGCGTCACAGTGTTTTAGAACCTACACTCAGTGCCATGTATCAATTAAATATGTATGATTCTGATGTAATTTCTAAATTAGGATATGTTGTACCACATCAAATATATTTAATAACGCATCCAATAGAATGGCAATTAAAATATTTGTTGCTAAGAAGAACATTAAATGACAACGAATTATGTAAACAACTTCTTAGTCAAGTGAAGTTTAGGGTGTTTGCAACGTTTCAATACGACAAACGTCAAATATTAAGCACTATTTTACGTGAATTTGATTATTTATATGAACACGAAAGCTTAAACGTGCAAAAGTAGTGCTAAAATGAGAAAATTAAGCTATTCAGATTATTAAGGAGGTTTACATTATGAGTCAACAATTAACAAGAGAAGAACAGGAACGTAAATATCCTGAATATACATGGGATTTAACAACTATTTTTAAAAGTGATGAAGCATTTGAAGAAGCTTTTAAAAGTATTGAAGCTAAAATAGGTGAAGAAGAAAAATTTAAAGGTCATCTTGGTGAAAGTGCTGAAACATTATATGAAGCGCTAAGTCTTGAAGACGAGTTAGGTACAAAATTAGAAAAGGTATATGTATACGCACATTTAAAACAAGATCAAGATACTGCAAATGATAAATATACCGGTTTAGAAGCGCGTGCACATCAACTTGTTATTAAATATAGCTCTGCATGGAGTTTTTTAGTACCTGAAATTTTACAACTAGATGAAGCTACTATTCAATCTTTTATCGATTCTAATGATGATTTAAAACGATATGAATTCGATTTGAAATTGATTAATGAGAAACGTCCACATATATTAGATGCGAATACAGAAAAGTTATTAACAGAAGCACAAGACGCACTTTCAACGCCTTCTAATGTATATGGAATGTTCAGCAATGCAGATTTAGAATTTGAAGATGCTATAGATAAAGATGGTCAAGCTTATCCTTTAACACAAGGTACATTTATCAAGTATTTAGAGTCTGATGATCGTGAGTTAAGAGCTTCTGCTTTTAGAAATGTTTATAAAGCATACGGTGCGCATAATAACACGCTAGGTGCTACTTTAGCTGGTGAGGTTAAGAAAAATGTATTTAATGCTAGAACTCATCATTATCGTTCAGCACGTGAAAGAGCTTTAAGTAATAATCATATTCCAGAAGCTGTTTACGATAACTTAATCAAAACGGTCCATAAATACTTACCTTTATTACACAGATACACGAAGCTTAGACAAGAGTTACTAGGTTTAGACGATTTAAAAATGTATGATCTTTATACACCTCTTGTTAAAGATGTCAAATTTGAAATGCCATATGAAGAGGCAAAATCCTGGATGTTAAAAGCACTTGAGCCAATGGGAGAAGAATACTTAAACGTGGTTAAGGAAGGTCTAGATAACCGTTGGGTCGATGTATATGAAAATAAAGGTAAACGTTCAGGCGGATATTCATCCGGTGGACATTTAACTAATCCTTTCATTTTACTTAACTGGTCAGACACTGTTTCTGATTTATATACTTTAGTACATGAATTTGGTCACTCTGCACATAGTTACTTTAGTAGACAGAATCAACCATCAAATTTAAGCGATTATACAATCTTTGTCGCTGAGGTAGCATCAACTTGTAATGAGGCTTTACTTAGTGACTACATGGACAAACATTTAGATGATGAACGACGTCTATTGTTACTTAACCAAGAATTAGAACGATTTAGAGCAACACTATTCCGTCAAACAATGTTTGCTGAATTTGAACATAAAATACATCAAATAGAAGAAGCTGGGGAACCGTTAACGCCAAATCGTATGAATGAAGAATATGCTAAACTGAACAAACTATATTTTGGTGAAGCAGTAGAAACTGACGATGATATTAGTAAAGAATGGTCACGTATTCCTCATTTCTATATGAATTATTATGTATATCAATACGCAACTGGTTATAGTGCAGCTCAAAGTTTAAGTCATCAAATTTTAACTGAGGGTCAACCTGCTGTTGAACGATATATCAATGAATTCTTAAAAAAGGGTAGCTCAAACTATCCGATTGAAATTTTAAAAAATGCAGGTGTTGACATGACAACACCTCAACCAATAGAGGAAGCTTGTGAAGTATTCGAACAAAAATTAGATGCTTTTGAAAAGTTAATGAAAGCTTAGTAGAATTGAATTCGCTTACAATATGAACAGATTGTGACAATTTAATTTTATGAATAAACAAGGGTTGAAAAGGATATTTTACCGTGTTATATTATGAACATGAAATTAATCACATAACAAACATACCCCTTTGTTTGAAGTGAAAAATTTCTCCCATCCCCTTTGTTTAGCGTCGTGTAATCAGACACGGCGTTTTTTTATTTGCAAATTTTTAAAGTGAATTTAAAAATTATTGCTATACATGATATATACATTATTGTGTATATTTTTAATAAAAAATAAATCAGTAAATATTAAAAATCGCCTATGACAACTATTCACGTCATAGGCGATTTTTTTAAATTATAGATAACTGAGTTAAACATAAATGTGAATTCTTCTTTTTATACTCGAGAGTCCACGCTATCGTAATTAAGATATAATTTTCAAAATGAAATTTGTATAGCTCTCATCATATCTATCATTAACACTGAGGCATTTTAGATTTCCAAAATTCTCCCTCTGGATATTGCAACTTTTCAACTTTTTGTTGAAGTGTGAGTTTCTTTAATTCTTTATTTAGCAATTTTTCAGGCCATTCATAGATCGTTAAAAGTTCTTCCATTGTTACTAGTTGTTTCTTTTGAATGTAGTATTCTAATTTTGGAGGAAGATTTTTCTCTATAGGTTGTCCCATTAACTCATTAATAATGTAAGTATAAATATGATAAGGATATAATCCTTCGACTTTTAAACCTTCTTCATGAACATTTTCGCTGAAAAAAACAAGTGAGGGAGCTTGTTCTATTTCCATTTCTCTTGCAATGTGAAGATCAACTTTCAAGCTGTCAGTCAACTTGTCCTTTTGCAAGTCTTCTTTAAAAACTTGATAGTCAATGCCGGCATTATTAATACAATCAGAAATCATATCTTCGGTAATAATATCACGTTTTGGAATGATTTCATTTTGCATTAAATGTATAAATCTTTCTGCTCTGATACGACCTTGAAGTTCAGCGGCTTTATAGGCAAGTGCAATATTGTCAAAATCTGAAGTACTTTGAGCTTGACACTTAGTTAATACCTTTAAAGAAGGGTTTAAAATATGTCTTACCTTTATATATTTATTATATTCAATTCTTAATTTTGATAAGATTGCAGATAATTTAAAACAATCTTTGCTAAAAGGATCAAAAAAAGAATAGATTTCTATTTTGCTAACAGGTGATAGATTAGTATCTTCACGACTCTTATTCTCCATGATTCTTAATTCTTCAGCCATGTATTTTCACCTACAATTAAATTTAGGAATTTACCATGTGATTTGCAGTAAGTCTTAATCGCTCAAACAAGTAATCGCCTACACCCGCAGGAAGTTTGGCGTGTTGAATAGCAGTATGCATATTCTCAAGCCATGCATCACGTTCATACTCGCTAATTGTAAATTCCATATGTCTTCGTTTTAACATGGGATGACCATGTTCTTGGGTATATAAGTCAGGACCTCCAAGAAACTGTGTCAAAAATTGCTTCTGCTTTCGACTGGTTTCCTTGAAATCGCCTGGGAATAAATGATTGATACGAGAATCTTTCTCGACAAGTTGATAGAAATGATCAATCATTTGATACAAGGCTTTTTGACCAATCAACTCATATGGTGTTTTAGACATAATATCACCGTGTTCCATTAATATATATCTAATATAACATGAATTTTTACATTTAAAAGTAATTTGCCTTATCGACAACTGTTACTCTTTATCACTTGCATTTTGTTTTTCTTGAAAAAAACGTTGCACTTTATTCAAGGGTTTTTGATGTTGAAGATTAAAATGTTGAAGTAAAGTTTTAAATTTTGAATATCCTTCATCATAAGAATGAACTTCAAACTCTAATTCATAATCAGTTTTGCCGAGATATTCACTCTTATCTAATACTAGTAATTCATTTTGATAATCGGTTTCTAAACGATAGGTAGTTAAGTTTCCTAGTACTTTAAGCTCATTTTCTAAAATATTAAAGTCCTGTTCTAAAATATTTCTAATATCGTTGGGTAATTGAGAAAGTTGAAGTGACATATCAAGTTCAGGTTCTATATTTACTGAGTGATTATATTCTGTCAATCCAACTTCAGCAGGGACTTTTAAAGTCATTTCAAACATATAATCTTTTACCCTTATACGCAAAGCAGCATGATGCTGTTTTAATTTAAAATTCTCTGTGTCGATATAGAAATTAGTTTGCTTAAAAGGTGATTGATTTTTGAAATAGTGTTCATAGATTTTTGAGTAAGTATCTTGATCTAGTATTTGTTTAAATTCAATCTCATTATTCGTAGACATAAAAGTCACCTCTATCATGTTTTAGCTATTGTAAATTTAACACGTCTTATTATGACGAATTTTGATTTATAATTAAAGTCAAACACTATAAGTAAAAGTTGAAACTTAAATTTACTAGGTTAGTTACATGATAAAAGGATTGTGGTGATCACTAAATCATCATAAAAGTATGAGTAATGATAACAGTAAAAACATGAGAGACTAGAAGATTTTTCTGTGAGTTGTAGCGTGTTTTGATAGGTTGTAATATGTTAAACTAGTATGGAATAAGGAGGAAACAAGCATGCGTATTTACATAAATGAAATTAAATTAAAAGATGATGGCGTTTATTGCTTCTCAGAAGAATCTACAGAGGGACTAGAAGAGGTAGGTCAAATGCTTGTTGATAGTGATAATTATGGTTTTGCTTATCTTTTAGATGATGGACAATCATATTCTTATTTGATTTTTGTTCAGGAAACATGGTCGATGTTGCATGAGAATAGAGATAAACGAATCATTATTAATAATCATTTAGAACTAAAGCATTTCCAAGAAGAATTAGATTATGTTTTGAATAACATAGAAGGAAACAATAACTATGGTAAGGAGTTTGTTTCAGCTGTTGAAAAAACTTTCGAACTAGAGTGAAGCGGAGTGAAACAAAATGAACCAGTGGGATCAATTTTTAACGCCATATAAGC
The DNA here is from genome assembly GCF_058795495.1 of Staphylococcus sp. GW823-FHT05F06. NCBI lineage: Bacteria > Bacillati > Bacillota > Bacilli > Caryophanales > Staphylococcaceae > Staphylococcus > Staphylococcus sp. GW823-FHT05F06. The sequence continues at coordinate 5,985 of NZ_JBXAHW010000005.1, forward strand.
AAGCTGTTGATGAGTTAAAAGTAAAACTTAAAGGATTAAGAAAACAATATGAAGTGGGAGAACATAATTCACCAATTGAATTTGTGACTGGAAGGGTAAAACCTATTTCAAGCGTTATAGACAAAGCGAACAAAAGGGGTATCCCTTTTGATTGTTTACATGAAGAAATGTACGATATAGCTGGTCTTAGAATTATGTGTCAATTCGTGGATGATATTGACATAGTTGTTGATATATTAAGACAACGTCAAGATTTCAAGGTTATAGAAGAAAGAGATTACATTCGAAATACAAAAGCAAGTGGCTATCGTTCTTATCACGTGATTATTAAATATCCTATTGAAACACTAAGTGGACAAAAGCACATCTTGGCTGAAATTCAAATCAGAACCTTAGCAATGAACTTCTGGGCTACAATCGAACATACATTAAGGTATAAATATGATGGGGCATACCCAGATGAGATTCAACATCGTTTAGAAAGAGCAGCAGAAGCGGCATATTTATTAGATGAAGAAATGTCCGAAATTAAAGATGAAATTCAAGAAGCTCAAAAGTATTACACGCAAAAACGTGCTAAGAAACATGAAAATGATTAATGAGGTGTAAATCATGCGTTATACAATCCTTACTAAAGGTGATTCAAAATCGAATGCATTAAAGCATAAAATGATCAATCATATGAAAGATTTTCAAATGGTAGAAGATAGCGAAAATCCTGAAATTGTCATTTCAGTTGGGGGAGATGGAACGTTACTACAAGCTTTCCATCAATATAGTCATATGTTATCCAAAGTTGCTTTTGTCGGGATACACACCGGTCATTTAGGATTTTATGCAGATTGGTTACCTCATGAAGTTGAAAAGCTTATTATTGAAATTAATAATTCGGAGTTTCAAGTTATTGAATATCCACTTTTAGAATTAATAGTCAGGTATAACGATAATGGTTATGAAACGAGATACCTTGCTTTAAATGAAGCAACAATGAAAACTGAAAATGGCTCAACATTGGTTGTAGACGTCAATATAAGAGGTAAACATTTCGAACGATTTAGAGGAGATGGGTTGTGTATATCTACACCTTCGGGTTCGACAGCTTATAATAAAGCTTTAGGTGGTGCGCTCATACATCCATCACTTGAAGCGATGCAAATTGCTGAAATTGCATCTATTAATAATAGAGTGTTTAGAACAGTAGGCTCGCCATTAGTACTTCCTAAACATCATACGTGTTTAATTACGCCGGTAAATCACGATACGATTAGAACCACAATCGATCATGTTAGCATTAAGCACAAAAACGTCAATGCAATACAGTATAGAGTTGCTAATGAGAAAGTGCGTTTTGCCAGATTCCGTCCATTTCCGTTTTGGAAAAGGGTACATGACTCATTTATTTCTAGTGATGATGAACGATGATTTTAACATATCAAATTGTACAGTCAGAACCAGTGAAAACTTTTTTGAAAAATCAAGATTATTCTAAACGCACGTTGAGCGCCATTAAATTAAATGGCGCTTTACTATTAAACGGTTCACCTGTAACTGTCAGACATGTTATGAACAAAGGTGATAGATTAGAAGTTCATTTTCCATGTGAAACACCAAGTGAGAATTTGATTCCATACGATAAGGAATTAGAAATCATTTATGAGGATGCGTATTTGATAATTGTAAACAAGCCACAAATGCAAAATTGTGCACCTTCTAGAGAACATCCCCATGGCAGTTTAGTAGAACAAGTGCTTGCTTATTATACAAAAAAAGGCGAAAAAATAAATCCTCATATTGTGACTCGACTTGATCGAAATACTTCAGGTTTAGTTGTATTTGCTAAATTTGGGCATGTACATCATTTGTTTTCAAAGGTGAAATTTAAAAAAGAATATGTCGCCTTAGCCTATGGCCATACACAATCTTCAGGTGTTATTGAAGCGCCTATTGCAAGGCATAGTGATAGTATCATTAAACGAGAAGTTAATGATAAGGGGAAGTATGCAAAAACAGTCTATCAAAGGCTTATGCAAAATGAGACTGCTAGTTTATGTAAGGTTAAATTGCTTACTGGAAGAACGCATCAAATTCGAGTTCACTTTGAGTATATTGGACATCCATTAATTGGTGATGATTTGTACGGTGGAAATCATCCTTGCGTTCATGTACAAGCGTTACATTGCTGTTCAGTTGAATTTATCCACCCCATATATAGATCTCATTACCTAATAAATGTTGACTACAAACAATTAATTAAATTATTCAACATGGTATAATAAATATGTTTTGGAGGTGTTAACATGTCTAACGAAACTGAAATGAAAGACAACGTTCGTGAAGACGTATATGATAAAGAATTATTTGATCGATTATTAGATCAAAATGATATAGATGAATTCAGAAAAGAATTTTTAGAATTACATAACTATGAACAAAGTGAATACTTTGAAGATACGGATGATGGAAATAGACAAAAAATATTTGAGTTTTTATCACCCAAAGAAGTAGCAAATTTCTTTGATCAATTAGACTTTGATGACGATGATTATGAGAGTCTTTTTGATAATATGGACGCTACCTATGCTAGTCATGTCTTAGAGGAAATGTCTTACGATAATGCAGTAGATATTTTAAATGAGTTATCTAAACCTAAAGTGGCGAGTTTGCTAACATTAATGAACAAAGATAAAGCTAATGAAATCAAAGCTTTATTACATTATGAAGAAGATACTGCCGGCGGTATAATGACTACGGAGTTTATCTCTTTAAAATCAACTACACCTGTTAAAGAAGCGTTAATTCACGTAAAAGAACAAGCGCCTGATGCTGAAACAATATATGTCATATTCGCAGTAAATGAAGATGAACAACTTGTTGGTGTTCTATCACTTAGAGATCTTATTGTAGCTGAGAATGATGCATACATTGAAGATGTTATGAGTGAACGTGTCATCAGTGCTAATGTCGGTGATGACCAAGAAGATATTGCTCAATTAATGAGAGACTATGATTTTATAGCTGTTCCAGTTGTAGATTATCAAAATCATTTACTAGGTATTATTACTATTGATGATATCCTGGATGTTATGGATGAAGAAGCAAGTGAAGACTACTCACGATTAGCTGGGGTATCTGACATAGATTCTACAAGTGACTCAGTGTTTAAGACGGCGAGTAAAAGGTTACCATGGCTCATTGTGTTAACATTTTTGGGTATGATTACTGCTACAATATTAGGTAGTTTTGAAGATACTTTATCTCAAGTGGCATTACTTGCAGCATTTATTCCAATTATAAGTGGTATGTCAGGAAATTCTGGCACACAATCATTAGCCGTTTCTGTCCGTAATATATCTACTGGGGAAATAAATGAACAGAGTAAATTTAAGATTGCATTGCGAGAAGCGGGAAGTGGTTTATTATCTGGTATTGTATGTGCAGTTATCCTTTTCTTAATTATTGTCGTCATATTCAGACAACCGTTATTAGCTTTAATAGTAGGTGGAAGTTTGACATGCGCAATGACAGTAGGTACATTGGTTGGTTCAATGATTCCTTTAGTAATGAACAAATGTAAAATTGATCCTGCTGTTGCAAGTGGTCCTTTTATTACAACAATTAATGACATTGTGAGTATGCTTATTTATTTTGGATTAGCTACATCATTCATGTCATACCTAACATAAGGAGGTCATATGGAATTCTTATCTTTAGTTATAGTCGTCGTAGCTGCATTTATGACTCCGATCATTGTGCATCGTTTTAATATAAACTTTCTTCCTGTTGTTGTAGCTGAAATATTGATGGGGATAGTGATAGGTCACTCTTTTCTCAATTTAGTGGAAAGAGATGCATTCCTTAATATTTTATCTACGCTTGGGTTTATCTTTTTAATGTTTTTAAGTGGTCTAGAAATTGACTTTAATGCATTTAAAAAGGATTCACGTCCAAGACAAGGAGAAGATAAACATGAAAAGGATGTACCTGGGCATCTTAAACTGGCACTGACAGTATTTGCATTTATTATGATGATTTCGGTTGTTTTAGCTTTTGCATTTAAATGGTTAGGATTAGTTAATGATGTCCTTTTAATGGTGATCATCATTTCAACAATTTCTTTAGGAGTTGTAGTACCAACCCTTAAAGAAATGAACATTATGCGTACAACGATAGGACAATTTATTTTACTAGTAGCTGTATTAGCAGATTTATTTACCATGATTTTACTAACTGTTTATGGTGCTATTTATGGTGAAGGTGGTAGTACAATATGGCTTACAGGTATTTTAGTCGTATTTACAGTTGTCTTTTATGTAATCGGTGTGTTATTTAAACGTATGTCCTTCTTACAAAAGTTAATGGATGGTACAACGCAAATAGGTATAAGAGCAGTATTTGCACTTATTATTTTATTAGTAGCACTTGCTGAAGGTGTTGGTGCTGAATACATATTAGGTGCATTTCTTGCCGGTGTCGTTGTTTCTTTACTTAAACCTAATGAAGAGATGGTCGAAAAATTAGATTCCTTTGGTTATGGTTTCTTTATTCCAATTTTCTTTATCATGGTAGGTGTCGATTTAGATATCCCAAGTTTAATTAAAGAACCATCGTTGTTACTTATTATACCTGTACTCATTTTTTCATTTATTATTTCAAAATTGATACCAGTATTTTACATTAGACGCTGGTTTGACACTAAAACTACCATTGCATCTGCTTTCTTACTTACATCAACTTTATCACTTGTTATAGCTGCGGCTAAAATTGCTGAAAAATTAAAAGCGATTTCTCCGGAAACTTCAGGCATTTTAATTCTTAGTGCTGTGATTACATGTGTCTTCGTACCCGTGATATTCAAGAAGATGTTCCCAATTCCTAATGAAGTGGGACGCCGCATAGAAGTAAGTATGATTGGAAAGAATCAATTAACTATTCCAATAGCACAAAATTTAACTTCTCAATTATATGATATTTCTTTATACTATCGAAAAGATTTGAGTGATAGTAGAAAGCTCTCTGACGATATTACTATGATAGAAATAGCAGATTACGAAGAAGATTTATTAGAACGCTTGGGACTTTTCGAGCGAGATATTGTTGTATGTTCTACAAATGATGACCATATAAATAAAAGCGTTGCGTTAATGGCTAAAAAACATGGTGTTAAACGTGTTATATGTCGACTCGAAAGCACAAACGAAGATCCGACATTGAAACATCAAGGTATAGAGGTGTTTAGTAATTATTTAAGTAATAAAATCTTACTAAAAAGTTTAATAGAAACACCTAATATGCTGAATTTATTAAGTAATGTAGAAACATCTCTATATGAAATTCAAATGTTAAATTATCAGTATGAAAATATTCAATTACGTAATTTCCCATTTGGTGGCGATATTATTTTTGTTCGTATTATAAGAGATAACGATTCAATCGTACCTCATGGTGATACACAGTTACGATATAAAGATCGTTTGATTGTGACGGGAACTAAAGAATATGTAGATGAATTAAAGCAAGAATTGGAATTTTATTATTAAACACGGCATTGTTTATATACTATCAGGTTTCGATTATGTACGTTATTGTTAGTATTTATCTAAGATAAAAAGTTAAATGTATTTTAATAAGCTTCATAACTTAGAATAAATTGTTTAAAAGTTTTGTTTCTATGTTGACGTCGCTTTTCTGATAACAAAAAGTATTAAGCACTTTTAGTCAGTTGCTTAATACTTTTTTTTAACATCAAAAGGCTACTCTTCTAATGTTGAAATTATAGTGAAAAGTATTTTAAGTAGATATGATTGTTTCCAAAAAAGTATCATGTAATTGTGGAGCGGGTGGGTCACAAGGACTTGCTTATGATTCTCGGATATAATTCTTTTCAGCCGTTATTGTAGCTAGTGGAGAACAAATTAGATTTAATATGCGAAAATTCGTTGGCGTTGACATAGTAAATTCAACTAAAGGATTAGGTACGAGTTAAAAAATTGACTGGGTTGGTCATCAAATTGACAAAGGAATTGATAAATACATTGATTTTAAAACTAAGGAAATTACCTTAGAAGTGAAAGGTGCATTACATATGAAAAATAAATTATAGGATAGTTCTCAGGAGGTTGTAGAAAGCGTTGAAAATGATGCCAACTATTTTAGTAATAAAGCAAAAAAGTCGAAAAATGTTGGAGAAGCTGTCAATAATATCAAAAAAGTAGCAAATCCAATGAAATGGAGTTGGTGAAACAAGATGGATTATGTATACACAATTTATAAAAATCCTAGATATAACATCATTCAAAAAGATAATCGCTATTTAATGGTCGATTTAGAACAAAATTGGTATTCATATTTATGTCCAATGCTGAATTGGTTTATACCTATTAAATTCACAGAATTAACTTATCAAGAATTCAATAATATAAACATATTTCATAATGGAGGACAAAAGAGTCATGGTATGATGGCTGCTGGCGTTGGCGTCACTATCAGTGTGCTATTAAGAAGTCTTGTGGGTTATATAGATATTAATATTAGTCGAATTTGGATAGTTTTTATGTTTTTAATTGGATTTGTTGCTGTGATCACACTTCGTTTATCTATAAGAAAGAAGTTAAATCATCCAGCATTTAATAAAAAGAGTAAACAAAAAGTAATATTGATACCATCATTTAAAAATATGATATTGGTGGTGTTTTGCTATTTTATGATGCTGTTTTTCTCAATTGCACCTTTTCAAATGATTTTTGAGGAAAAGAAAAACATCTTAGGATATATACTTTGGGTAGGTGTATTATTTATATTTACTACTTTGAATATGGCTTCAATTTCTGATAGAAAAGTACATGCCAAAATTAAAAATATAAGAAGATAGGTGAGATAAAGTGGAAACAATAGGAGTATCATATATTTAAAAGAAGGTTCCCAAAAGTTAATGATTATCAATCGAGGACCTATTGTAGATATAGATAATCAAAAATATATATTTGATTATTCAGCATGTAATTATCCTGTCGGTGTCGTAGAAGATCAAATATACTATTTTAACGAAGACAATATCGATAAAGTCGTTTTTGAAGGTTATTCTGATCAAGATGAGATGAGATTTCAAGAATTATTTAAAGAAATGAAAAATAATTTAGATGATGATATTCAACAAGGTATTGTTCAAAAGCAAGATAATTTAGGTTTAATTTAACATAAGTCATGATTATCTGAAGTTATCTATTATCGAATATTCAGAGATGATATAATATATGAGTCGCCTATCTCTCAGGCGTCAATTGACGAAGAGAGGAGGTGCATTAATTGCTAATCATTTTCGTTCACATCACGACCACAGTCCTCAGTTGTTGTATTATTGCATTATTTACTCATTGGATATGTAATTGCAATAATAAATAGGCAACCATAGACACACATAAAAATCCCCACACTATTGCAGTAGTGTGGGGATTGGTGCATTAATTGCTAATCATTTTCATTATCTAGATTATAACACTGGTTAGTAGAGAAATGCAAAGATAGACAAATAATTAATGACTGAGGATAAAGATATGAAACAAACATACTTTCCTCATTTTGATACCATAGCCACCAAGTTTTTACTTGTGTTCTATTTCTAACATTTAATACTTTCAAAATTTCTTTTGTTGAAAATCCTGCTGCTTTCATTTCAACGGCTTTATACTTTGTTTCTACTGAATAAGAAGCTTTTTATTTTGGAGCAACAGGTGATTTAAGCTATCGAAAATTTTTCCCATCTATTTATAATTTGTTTCAAAAAGGATACTTTGAAAATTCACTAACAATTATTGGCAGTGGTTTAAATGAGTTAACTACTGATGAATTTAGAGAAAAAGTCAAAAATGCTATTCAAAATAATATTGAAAACTCAAAGGAAATTGGTGCGTTTTTAAAACGTTTATTTTATAAACAACAGGACGCTAATAGTAAAGATAGCTACCAAAAATTTTTGGAAATGAGTTTAGAACTAGATGATAAGTTTGACCTAAAAGAAAATCGATTGTTCTATCTTGCAATGTCCCCTAAATTTTTTGGAGTTGCAACAAACCACTTGAAAGAGTCTGGATTAACGAACGTAAAAGGGTTAATGCGAATAATTATAGAAAAACCATTTGGTGATGATTTAAAATCTGCAAAAAAATTAAATAATCAAATAAGTAAGTCTTTTAAAGAAGAAATATTTGGAATTGGTCACTATTTAAGTAAAGAAATGATTCAAAATATTGAACGTCTACGATTTTGAAACACTATATTTGAACCACTTTGGAATAATAAGTATATTTCCAATATACAAGCAACTTCTTCAGAAACGATTAGTATAGAATATCGTGGTGGTTACTACGAATCAAGCGGCGCCCTAAAATTCATGGTTCAAAATCATTTATTACAAATGGTTTAATTACTTGCAATAGAACCTCCAATTAGTAGAAAAAGTAGTGATATAAGAAAAGAAAAAGTTCAAGTCTTAAAATCCTTGAAATGTTTTAATCCAAATGAAATTAAAGAAAGTTTCGTACGTGGTCAATATGATGGGGGAATGATCAATAATGAGTTCGTTCCTGCATATAGAAATGAACCTAATGTAAATTCACAATCTAATACTGAAACTTTTGTAGCAGGTAAAATAGAAATTGAAAACTCTAAATGGGCTGGTGTTCCATTTTATATTCGTACAGGAAAAAGAATGAAGAAAAAATCTATCCAAATCGTTATAGAGTTTAAAAAAATCCTATGCATTTATATTATAGTAATTGTGAACAGAATGCACCAAACTTATTAGTCCTCAACGTACAACCTAATGAAGGATTTTCTTTATGTGTGAATGGTAAGAAAAGTAATCAAAATAATGAAATGCAAAAAGTGAAGCTTCCTTATACTATGCCGATTAAAGATAAAATGAATACAGTTGATGCATATGAAAATCTTATTTACGATGCATTAATTGGAGAACAAACAAACTTTACGCATTGGGAAGAATTAAAACATTCTTGGAAATTTATTGATGATATTGAAAATGTATGGAAACAAGAACAGCCACAGTTTCCTAATTATGCCTCTGGAAGCTATGGACCTAAAGAAAGTGAAAAATTACTTAGTGAAGACGGATTGAATTGGTGGAATAATTTGTAATATAAAAGACTGAAAGTTGTCGTCTTTTGAATGAGTAGTTAATCATTGATTAATATGCAATAATCAATGTTGTAAAGATTATAAAAGGAGGGCACTTAATGGATTTTATTAATATTACAGGTGCTTCACAAAATAACTTGAAAAACATAGATGTAAATATCCCAAAACACTTAGTAACTGTATTTACAGGACGTTCTGGTTCAGGGAAATCATCTTTAGTGTTTAATACTGTTGCTGCGGAATCTGAACAGCTACTAAATGAAAGTTACTCCAGTTATATCCAATTTCATTTAAATCAACAACCCAGACCGAAAGTAAAAAAAATTAAAAATCTTCCTGTAGCAATGACGATTAATCAGAAAAGATTCAATGGGAATTCTCGCTCCACGGTAGGAACAGTTTCAGATATATATGCTTCTGTTAGATTACTGTGGTCTAGAATAGGCGAACCGTTTGTTGGTTATTCAGATGCATATTCCTTCAATAGTCCTAAGGGCATGTGTAAAACTTGTGAGGGATTAGGATATATTGAAGACATTAACTTAGATGAATTGCTAGATTGGGATAAGTCTTTAAATGAAGGTGCAATAGACTTTCCTTCTTTTGGACCAGACAAAGAGCGTGGTAAAGCCTATCGAGATAGTGGTTTATTTGATAATAATAAAAAATTAAAAGACTATACAAAAGATGAATTAGAATTATTTTTATATCAAGAGCCAATGACGTTAAAAAATCCTCCTAAAGAATGGAGAAAGTCAGCTAAATATGTAGGTCTAATACCTAGATTCAGTAGAATATTTTTAGGCGATAAAGAATTTAATAAGAAACGCTACGCCAAACATCTTAAAAATGTAGTAAATAATAAAATATGTCCTACATGTAAAGGTCAACGTTTAAACTCGAAAATATTAAGTTCTAAAATTATGAGTAAAAATATTTCTGATTTCACACAAATGACAATTAAGGAAAATTTAGAGTTTCTTAATAAATTAGAGGATCCAACAGCTAAATATATTATTGATCCTCTCAAAAAGCAGTTAGAAGCACTAGAATATATTGGATTAAGTTATTTAACGCTTAACCGTGTCACAACGACATTATCAGGCGGTGAAGCGCAACGTCTTAAATTAATACGTCATTTAAATAGTTCTTTATCGGATTTAGTTTACATTATAGATGAACCAAGTGTTGGTTTGCATCCGGAAGATATAGCTAAGATTAATGAAATTTTAAAATCTTTAAAAGACAAAGGCAATACTGTGTTAATTGTTGAACATGATCCCGATGTTATTAAAGAAGGAGACTATATCATAGATATGGGACCAGGTTCAGGAAAAAACGGTGGTGAAATCACATTTGAAGGAACATATAATGAATTACTATCTTCAAATACTTCTACAGGTAACGCATTACGTAACAAACATAATTTAAAAGAGAATATTCGTGAAGCTAACCACTTTTATAATATCGGTCCTGTGACACAAAACAATTTAAATAACGTAAAAACGTCTATACCTAAACACGTATTAACAGTCTTAACAGGTGTTGCTGGTTCAGGTAAGAGTACCCTTGTTAAAGCAGGTTTTGAAAATAATGACCATACCATCTTTATTGATCAAAAAGCAGTTCAAGGATCTAATAGATCTAATCTATTAACGTATTTAGGTGTTTTTGATAGTGTAAGAAGCTATTTCAGTAAAGAAACAGGCTTAAATAAAGCTATGTTTAGTTATAATTCAAAAGGTGCCTGTCCAAATTGTGGTGGAAAGGGCTATATTAAAACGGAACTTGCTTTTATGGGTGATTTTTCACAGACATGTGAAGTTTGTCATGGCAAACGTTATAAACAAGAAGTATTAGATGCTACCATAGACGGGTATTCAATTGCCGATGTTCTCAATTTGACGGTTGACGAAGGTATCATTTTCTTTGATAAAAAGAATGATATTAAGTCAAAATTACAATCTGTAAGTAAGACAGGTTTGAATTATATGTCACTAGGACAACCTTTGTCCACTTTGTCTGGTGGAGAGATTCAACGCGTGAAACTAGGACAACATTTAGATGAAGAGATAAAGAATAGTATTTTTATTTTTGACGAACCAACTACAGGCCTACATGAATCGGATATCCCTATATTGATGGAGTGTTTTGATGATTTAATTGATCAAAACAATACTGTTATTTTGATTGAACATAATTTATCGATTATGTGTGAAGCAGATTGGATCATCGATGTCGGCCCAGGCCCAGGGTTGGATGGCGGAAAGGTCCAATTTAGTGGAACACCTAAAAACTTCATTGATAGTTCAGAAACATTGACATCTAAACACTTGAAACGCTATATCAAACAGTAAAAATAGAAGAGTTGGATGAGTTTATATTTATTATATTCAATCAACTCTTTTCTCATCCTAGGTTCTTTCAATATAAAAATGTTGAACATCATAACAAGAAATTTTATACATCTAAAGATTTAGCTTTATCTGTTATTTGAGGAAAATGGAAAACACCTATCATATATCAGTTATTACAAACAGAAGTTTTACGACTTAGTGTTTTTGAAAAATTGTTGCCTGAGATTAATTAAAGAATGCTTATTAGACAGCTTAGAGAATTAGAGCATGATGAAATTATTGAAAGAATTGTCAATTCAGTAGTTCCACAAAAGTTGAGTATAAGTAAACGAACATAGGAAAACACTAGATAAAGTAGTTTATGCAATTTGTGATTGGGGGGATGAATTTCTGGAAAAAATTTCTAAATATAAAAATGTTAAAATTTAAATATATATGTAAAAGACGCCTCAACTTTGAATGAGTTATTCAAAGTAAGGCGTCTTTATCTATATGTTATTGTGGTTTTAAAATGACTTTAACATTATTATCTTTTTTCTGATCAAAGATATCATAACTTCTTTTACATCTTTTAAAGGCATAGTATGAGTGATAATTTCTGTTGGATCAAAGACTTTATTTTAATCATGTCATAAAGTTTTGGCATCATATGAATAACTGGCGCTTGTCCACTTTTCACTTGAACATTTCTATTAAATATTAAGTCTAATTGGGAGTTATCAGCTGCAGTTCCATAGACACCTATCAATTGGATTGTTCCATATTTTCTCACTGATTCTGTTGCCGTAACAATTGGGCTGATATTTCCTCTCTGTATTGAATTTGAGCTAACTTCTAAGTCATCTTGAACTACTTGTTCATCTATTCCGACACAATCTATAACAACATCTGCACCACCGCGTGTTGTTTCATGTAATAGTTTTCCTACGTCATCTTCTTTTAAAAAATTATAAACCTCAGCACCGTTATATTTCTCGGTATGAGCTAATCTATGCTCAACATGATCAATGGCAATGACACGTCTGGCACTTTTTAATTTTGCAAACCTTTGTGCTTTTTAGTAATTTAAACTGCTCAAATATCTATAACTAAACGAAGAAATAAAAATACCAAACTACATCCTATTGTATAGATTTTTTGCATTATATATATAAAATTAGAAAAGTAAAATTTAATGATTGTTGGTTATGCGAGAGTATCATCTATAAAACAAAATTTAGAAAGACAGCTAGCTAATTTGTAAACATTTGGCTTAGAAAAAATATTTACAGAAAAAGATCGGGAAAGTCAGTAGAAAACAGACCTATATTTCTATAAGCACTTAATTTTGTGAGAAAGGGAGATAGATTTGTTGTAGAGTCTATTGACCGTTTGGGACGGAATTATGATGAAGTGATTCATACCGTTAATTATTTAAAAGACAAAGAGGTTCAATTGATGATTACCAGCTTGCCTAGGATGGATGAAGTCATTGGTAAGCCATTACTGTATATAGAAAGCCATGCGTTATGTGTATGGTTCAGAAAAGGTTTTACCGTTATCTAAAAAAACATCTCATCATGCTAGAATATATATTGGCCAGCCAACCAAAATATTCAACACGAGGAGATGCTTTTTAATGTCATCTGACACAAACAGTTTAGCACATACAAAATGGAATTGTAAGTATCACATAGTCTTTGCACCAAAATATAGAAGACAAGTGATATATGGAAAAATCAAAAGAGATATTGGAGTGATTTTACGTCAACTATGTGAAAGAAAAGGCGTAGAAATAATAGAAGCAGAAGCATGTAAATACCCAGTTGGTGTTGTTGAAGATCAAATATACTATTTCAATGAAGATAATATTGATAACGTTATATTTGAGGGCTATTCTGATCAAGATGAAACAAGATTTCAAGAATTATTTAAAGAGATGATGGGTAATTTGGATGAAGATATTAAACGTGGGACTGTTCAACAAAAAGATAGTTACGGATTGATTTAACATAAGTCATAATTATCAGAGGTTACCTATAATAAAATAAGTTTGGTAAATTTTGTTCGTAAACCGTTAAAAATATACAGTGAATATGATTATTGTGGTCATTTTATTTTGCTTTATTATCAGGTACTAAAAATGTTAAACTATTAAGGGTATAAAGGGTTAGTAAACATAGAGTTAGCCAGCCTGTAGTAATAATCAATTTAAATTAAGGAGTCACTATCATGTTAAATCTAGAAAATAAAACCTACGTCATTATGGGTATTGCGAATAAACGTAGTATCGCATTTGGCGTCGCTAAAGTATTAGATCGATTAGGTGCTAAACTGGTATTTACATATCGTAAAGAACGCAGTCGTAAAGAATTAGAGAAATTATTAGAACAATTAAATCAATCTGAACATCATCTCTATGAAATTGATGTGCAGAATGATGAGGATATCATTAATGGTTTTTCTCAAATCGGAAAAGATGTAGGCCAGATTGATGGTGTTTATCACTCAATCGCATTTGCCAATATGGAAGATTTACGAGGTCGATTTTCAGAAACATCTCGCGAAGGTTTCTTACTTGCACAAGAAATTAGTTCATATTCACTTACTCTCGTAGCTCATGAAGCCAAAAAACTTATGCCTGAAGGTGGAAGTATTGTTGCGACGACTTATATTGGTGGTGAGGCAGCAGTTCAAAACTATAATGTTATGGGTGTAGCTAAAGCAAGTTTAGAGGCGAATGTTAAATATTTAGCTTTAGACTTAGGTGAAGATAATATTCGTGTCAATGCTATTTCTGCAGGGCCAATTCGTACTTTAAGTGCTAAAGGTGTAGGTGGATTTAATACAATTCTTAAAGAAATTGAAGCGAGAGCGCCGTTAAAACGCAACGTTGATCAAGAAGAAGTAGGTAAGACGGCTGCGTATTTATTAAGTGATCTTTCAAGTGGTGTAACTGGAGAGAACATCCACGTTGACGGTGGATTCCACGCAATTAAATAATTATTGATAAATTAAAAAATCAGATAGTATAATCTCACAATAGGTGTACAGGGATGATTTGAAATTAAAATCATCCCTGTTTTTGTGTATAAGAATGCGTTTTGACATTTAATTATTCAAGAAATAAATTGACAATCGACAATGTTGCTTTGATATTTATAATATATTTAAGGTATAAATATCAATTTTAGATGACACTATTTATTTTGTTGTTAGAAATGTATCGGAGGTTATAAATTTTATTAAATGCATCATTCCATATAAACAGTAGAAATGACGGAGTTTAATAAGAGGACATGTTTCATTGCTTACGTGTATAAAAAAGCCAAGGACATCTAATTATGTCCTTGGCTTGAATTGGTGGTATAATTTTCAATCTTATGATTATAACTATTATTAATCTTTAACATTACTATTTGCTTTATCGACAATACGTTGACGATATTTAAAAATGTTGCTCACTAATGTTTTGATTACAGCGTATAATGGAACTGCAACAAGAATGAGTGTGAAACCACCCAAATCTCCAGCTGCAAGTATGACAACAATAATAGTTAATGGATGAATGCTTAATGATTTACCCATTACGTTAGGAGTTATCACGTTACCTTCAAGTTGTTGTGCGATTAATGTTACGACACATACCCAAATAAAAGTTGAAGGGCCATCAATAATACCTAGTATCGCTGCCGGTGCAAAAGATAACCATGGACCTAAAAATGGTATTAAGTTAGCTACGCCGGCGAATAATACTAATAAAGGTGTATATGGTAATCCTATAATCGTATAACCTATATATAAAATAATACCTAAGATGATACTAACTGTCACTTGACCTTGAATATATGATTTTAAAGTGAAGTTTAAGTCTTTTAATAAATCTACAACAAAAACTTTACGTTCTCCTTTGAAAAATTTACCGATTGCTGGGATAAATTTTTCATGATCTTTTAGCATATATATCAGGAAGAAAGGCACCATTATTAATAAAAATACAGTTGAGATGAAAGACGTAATATATGACACTGAATTAGATAAAATAGACGTTGCGCCATCTCCCATGGATTTAACCGCTTTATTAATACGATGTGTGACATCATCTGGTAATTTATCCATTTGTCTTAACGAGAAATTAATTAATTGTTCGGCTTCTTTTTGTAATGATGGTGTTTGTTTAATTAAGTTATTAATATTGGAAATAATGATAGGTGCTATAAATGATACCACAATAGCGATGATAGCTATTAATCCTATGAATATTGTTGTTATACTAGCCCAACGTGGAAAGCCCCACTTTTCTAATATGTTTTGAAAAGGTAAACATATGTAAAAGAGAAATCCACTAATTAAAAATGGAAGGAAGACTGAACCAATGATAGTAGCTATTGGAGCAAATACTTCATGCACTTCCATAAATAGTTTGATGAGTATGAACAGCATAATAAAAAATATTCCTGTTCTAAACCAAACCTTATTGAACATAGATTGTGATCCTCCTATTTTATTCTTTTTCATACTCAATAAGTATATATCAAAACTCAGTCATTAAAAAGAGTAAATACTTTTACAATATAACTGCATGCACTTTATTTTTAATAAAATGAAAAAACTAGTATGAAATTAATTTGTATACGAGCTTGCTATAAATTTAAAAGTATTATAAGTATTGATACAATAGTATTAACATTACAAGGGAGCATCGGTTTATGTCGGAGTTTAAAGTAGGTAAGATTAATAAAAAAATAATACATAGTGATATTTTAAATAGAGATGTAACATTATCGGTTTATTTACCTGAGGATTATACAAACTTATTTAAATATCAGTTGATTTTTTGCTTTGATGGTTTAGATTTTTTTAGATTTGGTAGAATACAACGCATATATGAACAGTTACGTGAAGAACAATCAATACAACGTGCAATTATAGTAGGATTCCATTACGAAGATGTTGAAAAACGTAGGGAAGAATTTCATCCTTCAGGAAGTCGTTCTAATTTAACCATTAAAGCAATGGGAAAAGAAATTCTTCCTTATATCGATGCGACATTTCCAACTTATAAAGTAGGTAATACAAGGTTACTTATTGGAGATAGTTTAGCAGGAAGTATCGCTTTAATGACTGCAATGACTTACCCAACTATTTTTAGTCGAGTTGCGTTATTGAGCCCAATGTATAATGAAAATATTAAGAAAAAAATTGATACATGTATGAATAAAGGTCAATTGACGATATGGCATGCCATTGGTTTAGAAGAAGCAGATTTTATTTTACCAACTAATGGTAAAAGAGCTAACTTTTTAACACCTAACCGTGAATTAAATCAACTGATTAAAGAAGATAATATTGAATATTTCTATAAAGAATTTAACGGTGGACATCATTGGAAATCATGGAAACCATTGCTAGGAGATATTCTCTTACAATTTTTAGGTGATCCAATAAATGGAAAATATGTTTAATAAAGTAAGATAAATAAAATAGTATGTTAGCGAATGGTTGTTGAATGCGAAACACTATTAATTTCAGAAATGTAATTGTTTTCATGATAAAAGTAACGGTTTTCAAAAAGTTTTGATATAATAGGAATAAGTTAAACAAAGGAGGAATTTAAATGATTTTAGGATTAGCATTGGTTCCGTCAAAGTCATTTCAAGATGAGGTGAATGCTTATCGCAAGCGATATGACAATCATTATGCTCAAATAATGCCTCATATCACGATTAAACCTCAATTTGAAATCGATGATCATGATTTTAATTTAATTAAAAATGAAGTGAAAAATCGAATTTCTAGTATTAAACCAGTAGAAGTACATGCTACAAAGGCATCTAATTTCGCTCCAATCAGTAATGTTATATACTTCAAAGTTGCTAAAACAGAGTCATTAGATCAATTATTTAATCAATTTAATACAGAAGATTTTTACGGTACAGCTGAACATCCTTTTGTACCACATTTTACAATTGCCCAAGGTCTAACAAGTCAAGAATTTGAAGATATATATGGTCAAGTAAAATTAGCAGGGGTAGACCATAGAGAAATAATTGAAGAACTATCGTTACTTCAATATAGTGAAGAAGAGGACAAATGGACTATTATTGAAACTTTTACATTAGGATAAAAAGTTCAAAATTGTAAAGTGAAATTGAATTTACAGAATCATTATTGTTAAATACGTGAAGAGCGCTTAATCAACTAAAAACGCCAAATCCTATTGTGTTTCAGTGGGATTTGGCGTTTTTATATGAAACATAATTATATTGTATAGTTAATCATTCAAAAAGATTAATGTACGTTTTATATTGAATATTCATATTTCAAATGCATATGAATGACGTTTCATTAATATATACAACTAATCTTTATATAAACGATTTATAGATTTTAAGGTTTAACCCTTCTGTTTGTTTTAATAAAGTAATATCCGTAAAATACTGCAAGTGCAAGAAAAATCATCGCTGAAAAGTAAAAGGTATTATTTAAATTATTAGTAAATTGAGTAATTAGACCTCCGACTAGTGGGCCTATCATTGAACCGAAGCCTTGAACACTGTTGAACACGCCCCATGTTTCTTCCTGTTCGTTAGGATTAATATGCCCAGCCATAAAGGTATTCCAAGCCGGTAAGAGGATACCGTACATTAGCCCAATAAAAAGTCCTATGGCCCAAACTATATATATATTTGTAATTGTAGATAGCCCGAATATAAGAATTGTATATAGTATAAAGCCACTAAAAATAACTCCATACATAAACCCTTTGCTATTATTGTCGATGATTTTTGATAAAAATAACATAGAGAAAGCACAGCCTATGCCACCAATAATGATTGCTACTGTATATTCAACGGTTGATACTTTCACAACTTGCGTTGCATATTTTGGAAGAATAGGTACAAGTGCTGCTATAGCTGCTCCTTGTAACAAGATACCCGGAAATAGAATAAGATGACGTTGTGTAACATCTACAATTTGCTTTAATTGTGCTTTCACAGGTTTAGTATTGTAATTTGTTAAGTTGATATTAACAAAATAGTATAGTACCCAGGCAATAAGCACAACCAAGGCCATTAAAAATGCAAAACGAGTAGGATGGAATTTAATAAGCAAGTTCATGATAACCATACCCACCAATAAACCTAGCAACCATGAAAAGTAGACATAACCCATTTGTTTGCCGCGATTTCTTTCATCTACACTAGATAACATGATAACCCAAATCGGACTCACAGCAATTCCTAACATAATAGCACTGAAAATAATTATGAATGGTGATGCCGGGAACCATATCACTAAAAACAAGCTTATAAAAGCAAGTAAGAATCCAGATGTAAGTACTAATTTTGAACCAAATTTTTTAAGTAAAAAGCCGATGACAAAATTTGTTGCAGCATCTGCGATAAAGTGAATGGAAAAAGCAAATGATGTGATTGCTATTGCGATAGAGGTCACTGTAGGTAAAAAGTTTATATAACTTAGTATGTACATACCTCTTGCAAATTCCATCAGAAACAGAATTACCAACATCATAACAAAGTTTCTGTTACTTGAGTAATTACTTGACGAAGAATCTTGCATACAAAGGAACCTTTCCATAGATTTCATCCGGTTGAGATGAGTGACCTATTAAATCTAATAAATCTTTACAAATCTTTCTAGTAGAATATCCTACCTTTGATTCTAGCATTTTAGATGACATAACCTTTAAAGTCTCTTCGTTATTTGTTAAGTCAGAAACAATATCAATTGCCTCATTTGGAGTATCTGCTATTTTTCCAAATCCTTTACTTTCAAAGTAATATGCATTTTCAAGTTCTTGACCGGGTGCAGGGTTTAAAAAAATCATAGGAATACAACGACTAAGTCCTTCGGAAATTGTGATACCACCAGGTTTTGTAATCATTAGTTGGCTTGATGCCATCCACTCATTCATGTGATTTGTATATCCTAATATTATTACACTTGGATTATCTTTGAACTTAGCTTTTAATGAACGTTTAAGTTCCTTACTACGTCCACAAATCATGACCACTTGCGAATTTGGACTTTTTTCTAAAATATTATTAATCATATAGTCAAAGCCTTTTGAAACACCAAATGCACCTGCTGACATTAATATAGTAGGTTTTGAAGGGTCTAAATGTTGTTGCGATAACCATTCTTCTTTATCAATAGATTCTTCAAATTTATCAGCAATAGGAATGCCCGTCACTTTAATATATGAAGCAGGAACACCAGCTTCAATGAAATCATCTTTAGTATCTTTTGTTGCTACATAATATCTTTGTGAATATGGTGTAATCCAATTTTTATGCATGCGATAATCTGTCATAACTGTCGCAATAGGGATATTTATATTAAATTGTTCGGTCAACACTGACATCACAGGTGTTGGAAATGTTAATAATATGAGATCAGGCTTTTCTTTAATAAGTAAGTTGATGAGTTTATTTAATCCATAATATTTATAAAAACATTTATCGAGCTCATTAGGGCGACTATAATAAAATCGTTTATATGTATTTCTAAAATATTTAAAGCTATTGATATACCATTTCTTACATATAGAAGTCATAATTGGATGAGCTTCCATAAACAAATCATGTTGAATGACTGATAAATGATTGAGATTCATCTCATTCAATTGGTTGACAATACTTTGCGTGACTTGCATATGACCGTTACCAAATGATCCAGTAATAATCAATATCTTTTTATTTTGAGTAACCATTTATAGCCACCCTCCGTTAATTTTTAAAATTTATAATAATTGTAACGTATTTTCATGCATTGTAAAAGGAAAAGAAGTGTACCATTTATTGTATTTAAATACTATAAATAAGGCGTACAATACCATGCTTTGTCGTAAATTTGCTTTATAAAGTGTTCATTATTTATTAAGTATGGTTGCAAGGTAACGAAACTAAATTTGAACACATTCTGCACGATTTTAGTATTGTCTTCAAAAAATCTTAGTATTTGCTATATATTATGTTAATACATGTATATCTTAGCATTATTTAAATAAGGAATGAATTATTTAAAGGTGAGCGCAACAAAATTTTAAGTATATTTTAACACTACCTTAACAGTCTTTAATGAATGATTTTATCACTATCTAATAGAACGTGATTCGGATATATTACGTCAATTATGATTAAAAATAAATTAATAAGACTTATAATTATAAATTTATCAACGATAATAAAACGTGTATAATAGACTTATTGTAAAAAAAGGAGCGATACATTTTGAATGCAAGTGCGTTGTTCAAAAAAATTAGAGTAAAAAATGTAATTGGTACATTAGATATACAGGTGGACGATATTACCACTGACTCACGTACAGCTAAAGAGGGAAGTCTATTTGTAGCATCTAAAGGATATACGGTAGATAGTCATAAGTTTTGTCAAAATGTAGTAGATCAAGGTTGTGGTATTGTTGTTGTCAATAGAGAACTCGAACTTAAAGGTAATGTGACGCAAGTCGTTGTTCCCGATACTTTACGTGTTGCAAGTCTATTGGCACATGAATTATACGAGTTTCCTAGTCATCAACTGACGACATATGGTGTTACGGGGACGAACGGTAAGACATCGATTGCAACTATGATTCATTTAATTTATAGAAAATTGAATAAAAATAGTGCATATCTAGGTACGAATGGATTTCAAGTTAATGAAACAAAAACAAAAGGTGCGAATACAACACCAGAAACAGTAGCATTAACAAAAAAGATCAAAGAAGCAGTTGATGCCAATGCAGAAGCAATGACGATGGAAGTTTCTAGTCATGGATTAGCCTTAGGTCGACTTAGAGGCGTAGAGTTTGACGTTGCTATCTTTTCAAACTTGACTCAAGATCATTTAGACTTTCATGGAACTATGGAAGCATATGGACATGCTAAATCGTTATTATTTAGCCAGTTAGGTGAAGATTTGTCTAAAGAAAAATATGTTGTATTAAATAATGATGATGACTTCTCCGATTATTTAGCAAGTGTGACACCCTATGAAGTATTTACATATGGTATTACTCACGAAGCACAATTTATGGCTAAAAACATTAAAGAATCATTGCAAGGTGTAGAATTTGAATTTTGTACTCCATTTGGAAGTTTTCCAGTTAAATCTCCTTATGTAGGTAGGTTTAACATTTCAAATATTATGGCTGCTATGATTGCGGTTTGGAGTAAGGGAACAAATTTAAATGAAATTATTAATGCTGTTACTGAGCTTGAACCTGTAGAGGGGCGCTTAGAAGTACTTGATCCATCACTTCCTATAGATTTGATTATAGATTATGCACATACAGCTGATGGTATGAATAAACTGATTGATGCTGTACAACCATTTGTTAAACAAAAGCTAATCTTTTTAGTAGGTATGGCTGGGGAAAGAGATTTAACGAAAACACCTGAGATGGGGAGAGTAGCATGTCGAGCAGATTATGTTATTTTTACTCCAGATAATCCTGCTAACGATGATCCTAAAATGTTGACAGCTGAATTAGCTAAAGGTGCAACGCATAACAATTATATAGAGTTTGATGACCGTGCAGAAGGTATTAGACACGCGATTGATATTGCTGAACCAGGTGATACAGTTGTTTTGGCCTCAAAAGGTCGAGAGCCTTATCAAATTATGCCTGGTCATGTTAAAGTCCCACATCGCGATGACTTAATTGGCTTAAAAGCAGCATATCAAAAATTTGGTGGTGGACCTCTTGAGGATTAAATCACTTCAGTTTCATGGAATGATGATGAACGTATATCATTATCATTCTAATGATTTAATCATGTTAGCTATTCCAGAACTTTTTTGGTCCATTGAGTTATCCAAAGAGTTAGATGCAAATCAGCTATATGAGGAATTAGTGATGCAATTATTCAATTTGTTGACTGAAGTTGAAGCAGATGCATTGGCACGTAATATAACTGATTTGATTAGAAATGAATCCAAAGGAGAATGATAAATGAATTTAAAAGAAGAAATAGAGTCAAGAAAGACATTTGCCATCATTTCACACCCTGATGCTGGTAAAACAACTTTAACTGAAAAATTGTTGTATTTCAGTGGAGCGATTCGTGAAGCTGGGACAGTTAAAGGGAAAAAGACGGGTAAATTTGCAACAAGTGATTGGATGAAGGTAGAACAAGAACGTGGTATCTCAGTTACAAGCTCTGTAATGCAATTTGATTATGATGATTATAAGATAAATATTTTAGATACGCCCGGGCATGAAGATTTTTCAGAGGATACGTATCGTACATTAATGGCAGTAGATAGTGCAGTTATGGTTATTGACTGTGCAAAAGGTATAGAACCACAAACATTAAAATTATTTAAAGTTTGTAAAATGCGAGGTATCCCTATTTTTACATTCATCAATAAATTGGATAGAGTAGGTAAAGAGCCATTTGAATTACTTGATGAAATAGAAGAAACACTTAATATTGACACTTATCCAATGAATTGGCCTGTTGGTATGGGACAAAATTTCTTTGGTATTATTGATAGACACTCTAAAACGATTGAACCATTTAGAGATGAAGAAAATTTATTACATTTAAACGAAGATTACGAACTTAAAGAAGAACACGCGATAAAAAATGATAGTGCATTTGAACAAGCAATTGAAGAAATGATGCTTGTCGATGAAGCGGGTGAAGCATTTGATAATGAAGCGTTACTGAACGGTGAATTAACACCTGTTTTCTTTGGATCGGCATTAGCAAACTTCGGCGTACAAAATTTCTTAAATGCATACGTTGATCATGCGCCAATGCCTAATGCGAGACAAACTAAAGAAGAGGTTGATGTTAGTCCATTCGACACAGATTTTTCTGGGTTTATCTTTAAAATTCAAGCCAATATGGATCCAAAGCATCGTGACAGAATTGCATTTATGCGCGTGGTAAGTGGTGCGTTTGAAAGAGGAATGGATGTAACCTTACAAAGAACTAATAAAAAACAAAAAATAACTCGTTCCACATCATTTATGGCCGATGATAAAGAAACTGTTAATCATGCTGTAGCAGGCGATATTATTGGTTTGTATGATACAGGTAACTATCAAATAGGCGATACTTTAGTTGGTGGTAAGCAGAAATATAGTTTCCAAGAGTTACCACAATTTACTCCAGAAATATTTATGAAGGTTTCTGCCAAAAATGTAATGAAACAAAAGCATTTTCATAAAGGGATTGAACAGCTTGTTCAAGAAGGTGCAATTCAATATTATAAAACGTTGCACACAAATCAAATTATCTTAGGTGCTGTGGGTCAATTACAATTTGAGGTGTTTGAACACCGCATGAATAATGAATATAATGTAGATGTGGTTATGGAACCAGTTGGACGTAAAATTGCGCGTTGGATTGAAAATGAAGAAGATATTAAAGATAATATGAATACTTCTAGATCAATTTTAGTAAAAGATAGATACGACAATTATGTATTCCTATTTGAAAATGAATTTGCAACGCGTTGGTTTGAAGAAAAATTCTCTGATATTAAACTGTATAGTTTATTATAATTGAATGTTTAAACATATCACTATTCGGGCACACCATAGTATATGAAAAATGTTTATATTGCTATGCAGTGTCATAGTATGTATACTGAAAATAACAAATAAATACCTATGACAAAACTGTCAGAGGGGAGTAACTTGAGAATAGTTATTGAATGCATTTAAACCGATAATAACTATTCAACACTTTGTCGTCATTACGAAGATAAGTCTTCCGGTAAAGTGGGCAAAACTATTGCTAAGTGAGACCTTTGCTATTAAATTAGCATAGGTCTCTTTATTTGTATTTAAACTAAAAGGAGTTGTCCACAATGGATCCGAGTTTGATTTTACCTTATTTATGGGTACTTTTAGTACTTGTATTTTTAGAAGGATTATTAGCAGCTGATAATGCAATTGTAATGGCGGTAATGGTTAAACATCTACCACCTAAACAACGTAAAAAAGCACTTTTTTATGGCCTATTAGGTGCATTCATTTTTAGATTTATTGCTTTATTTTTAATAAGTATTATTGCAAACTTCTGGTGGATTCAAGCAGCAGGTGCTGTTTACTTAATCTATATGTCTATTAAAAATTTATGGCAATTTTTCCATCAGTCAAATGAAAAACACCATAAAGAAACAGGAGACGAACATCATTTCGATGAAACAGGCAACGAAAAAGAAGTAGGCCCTAAATCTTTTTGGGGAACAGTATTTAAAGTTGAATTCGCTGATATCGCGTTTGCAATTGATTCGATGCTTGCCGCATTAGCCATAGCCGTTACATTACCAAAAGTTGGCATACATTTTGGTGGTATGGACTTAGGCCAATTTATTGTTATGTTCCTTGGTGGAATGATAGGTGTCATCTTGATGAGATTTGCAGCAACTTGGTTTGTAGAATTGTTGAATAAATATCCAGGACTTGAAGGTGCTGCGTTTGCAATTGTAGGTTGGGTAGGTATTAAACTTGTTATAATGGTACTTGCACATCCTGATATTGGCGTTTTACCAGAAGCATTTCCACATAGTGCTTTATGGCAAACAATCTTCTGGGTAGTATTAGTTGGCTTAGTTTTAATAGGATGGTTAACTTCAGCAATTGGCAACAAGAAAAAAGGTAATCAAAAATAATTTGATTGATATGCTAGAACCTTTGCTTAATAATAATTTAAGTGGAGGTTCTTTTTATTTTAATTTTTATTAGAACATTGCAGTTTTATAGTTAAAATATTAAACTTTAGATTATAAACGAATTTAAAATGATGATGATATATAGTATTAAAATAACTTGAATTTTACAGATAAAGAATGAGTTAAAGAAACTATAGGAGTGGTCTTCTAGTGGATAACAATAAAAAACAAGTCATACCACGCAGTCAATATCGACGTAAAAGACGTGAATACTTTCATAACGTAGAGCGAGAAGAGCGCATAAGACGTGAGAAAATAGAGAAGGAAAATCAAGCTAAAAGAGAACAACATCAAACTAAAGTCAATGAGGAACGTGTTAAAGATAATTTGAGAAAAGCAAGAATAGAGAAGCTGACACAAGAAGAAATACATCAACAACGTGATGATAAAAGTTATAAACAAAAAACTTTAAATCAAAATAATCAAATGAATAAATCTAAAGACGACGATAATAAAATTGGAGAAGAAAGTCTACATGATGTGCGAGTTTCAAGTGATACCTCCACTTTACCGCATCAAAATAAGTCAATAAAAGACTATGATGATTCTGGAAACGAAAGTAAACAACATACTAAATTGACTTCAAAGGAATCTATGCTAGGCGTAAATTCTAATCATACTGAGCAAGATTCAAGAAGTACACAACCATATTCTTCAAAACATAGCTATTCACAACCAAAAGATAAAGACAACGATAATACTCAACAAGCGCAATTTCTTAAAAAAGAAGACAAACAACGTAACAGAGCCGAAAATATAAAAAAAGTTAATGAATTTAAACAATTGGTGGTAGCTTTCTTTAAAGAACACTGGCCTAAAATGTTAATTATTATCGGTATTATAGTATTACTTTTAATATTAAATGCCATATTCACTACAGTTAATAAAAATGATCATACAAATGATAGTGCATTTAACGGTACAGCTAAAGATGAAACAACAGCGATGAAAATTGCTGAAAACTCTGTTAAGTCAGTTGTAACTGTCGAGAATGATTTGTCTAATGACACGACTGTGTCTGATAACAAAAATGAATCTGATAATGAGATAGGATCAGGTGTCGTCTACAAAAAAGTGGGCGACTCTATTTATATTTTTACTAATGCACACGTTGTCGGTGATCAAGAAAAACAAAAAGTAACATATGGTAATGATAAATCTGTGACAGGTAAGGTAATTGGTAAAGATAAATGGTCTGATTTAGCAGTTGTAAAAGCTAAAGTTGCTGACGAAAATATTAAACCAATGACTATGGGGGATTCTAATAATATTAAATTGGCTGAACCTATTTTAGTTATAGGCAATCCTCTAGGCACAGACTTTAAAGGAAGTGTTTCTCAAGGTATTGTGTCTGGACTCAATCGTCATGTACCTGTGGACATTGATAAAAATGATAATTATGATGCTTTGATGAAAGCTTTTCAAATTGATGCGCCTGTGAACCCAGGAAATTCAGGTGGTGCTGTGGTCGATAGAGACGGTAGACTCATAGGTATAGTTTCTTTAAAAATTGATATGCATAATGTAGAAGGAATGGCTTTTGCGATACCTATTAATGATGTACGTAAGATTGCGAAAGAATTAGAGCATAAAGGTAAAGTGAACTACCCCAATACTGAAATCAAAATCAAAAATGTTGGTGACCTTGACGATTCTGAACGTAATGCAATCAACTTACCAGCTAAAGTGAATCATGGTGTATTAATCGGTGAAGTGAAAGAAAATGGTTTAGGAGACAAAGCAGGTTTAAAAAAAGGTGATGTAATAGTAGAATTAGATGGTAAGAAGATTGAAGATAACTTACGATATAGACAAGTCATATATAGTCATTATGATGATCAAAAAACAATTACTGCTAAAATTTATCGAAATGGTGCGGAGAAAAATATTAAAATCAAATTGAAATAAATGTTGAGGTGAAAATCATGTCAGTTTTAAGTCAGCTGCTTAAAAAATCTAGCCCTCAACAAGGGATTATACTCTATTATCTATTTGCCATCGTCGTTGCATTTTTATTATTAAATTTGCCATATGTTCATAAACAAGGGGTTGAGGTTAATCCAATTGATACACTTTTTGTAGCTGTATCAGGTATTAGTGTTACAGGATTATCACCAATTACTATAGTCGACACATACTCAACCTTTGGTCAAATTATCATACTTATTATTTTGAACATCGGTGGTATAGGTGTTATGGCTATTGGAACCATGCTTTGGGTTGTTTTAGGCAAACATATTGGAATTAGAGAACGACAACTCATTATGTTAGATAATAATAGAGATACTATGAGTGGAACGGTTAAACTGATTTTAGAAATTGTAAGAACAATTTTTATTATTGAGTTTATAGGTGCACTCTTACTCGCGTTCTATTTTTATCGGGATAATCCTGATTTAAAAAACGCATTAATGCAAGGCATTTTTGTGTCAGTATCTGCTACGACTAACGGTGGTCTTGATATTACTGGTGAATCTTTAGTTCCCTATGCAAAAGACTATTTTGTACAAACAATAGTAATGTTCTTAATTGTGTTAGGATCTATAGGCTTTCCAGTTTTGTTGGAGTTAAAAGCATATATAAAGAATCGAGTAACTAATTTTAGGTTCTCATTATTCACAAAAATAACGACAACAACGTATTTATTCTTATTTTTATTCGGCGTTATTGTTGTATTAATATTAGAACATAGCAATGCATTTAAAGGATTGAGTTGGCATCAATCATTATTTTATGCATTGTTCCAATCATCAACGACCAGAAGTGCAGGTTTGCAAACGATAGATGTGTCACATTTTAGCGACGCAACAAATATTGTAATGGGATTATTGATGTTTATAGGGTCATCTCCTAGTTCTGTAGGAGGCGGAATTAGAACAACAACATTTGCTATTTTAATTTTGTTTGTTATTAACTTTAATAATACTGGTGACAAAACAGGTATTAAAATTTTCAACAGAGAAGTACATATTATGGATGTACAAAGATCATTTGCCGTATTTACTATGGCGTCATTGATTACATTTATTAGCATGATTATTATATCTGCCACTGAACAAGGCAAGTTGTCCTTTCTACAAATTTTCTTTGAAGTAATGTCTGCGTTTGGTACATGTGGTTTAAGCTTAGGTGTGACAAGCGATATCAACGATATTACCAAGGTTGTATTAATGATATTAATGTTTATAGGTCGTGTAGGCCTCATTTCATTCATCATTATGTTAGCTGGACGTAAAGAACCCGAAAAATATAGCTATCCTAAAGAACGTATACAAATTGGATAATCATTACACTATTAGCAAAGGCATACATACACCTTTGCTAATAGTTTTTTTATTTGGAATGATATCAATGCGATAATAGTTTTATAACATTTAATGAATGGTACATGTTACACTAAATTTAAGGAGAGGAGTGGCTCTATGGAAAAAAATGAAAATAAAATAGTTGATGTGATTGCAACTTCTGATATGCATAGTCACTTCTTAAATGGTGATTATGGCTCAAATATTTATCGAGCTGGTACTTATGTTAATGAAGCTCGAAAAAATAATGAAAATGTCATATTACTAGATAGTGGGGGAAGTTTGGCGGGATCACTTGCAGCATTCTATTACGCCGTTGTAGCACCATATAAACGTCATCCTATGATTAAGTTGATGAATGCAATGCAGTATGATGCTAGTGGAATTAGCCCTAATGAATTTAAATTTGGATTATCTTTTTTGACACGTTCAGTTGCACTCTCAAGGTTTCCCTGGCTATCAGCAAATATAGAGTATACTGTTACTAGAGAGCCATATTTTTCTACGCCTTATACAATCAAAATGTATTCAGATTTGAAAATTGCTATCGTAGGTTTAACCTCAGATGGATTAATGAAGAACGAGTACGCAGAAATGGAAGAAGATGTCTGTATTGAGAAGACTTTGGTTTCAGCTAAACGTTGGATTAGATACATACATGAAGTTGAAGAGCCAGACTTCCTTATTGTTATTTATCATGGTGGGTTAAATAAAATAAGTAGTACCAATAAAAGAAATGAAAAAAATGCAAATGAAGCTGAAAAAATTATGGAAGAACTTGGTGTTATTGATGTAATTATTACCGCTCATCAACATCAAACAGTTGTTGGAAAAGATCATGAAACTATATATGTTCAAGCAGGTCAAAATGCTGAGGAATTAGTACATCTTTCAATTAAATTTAAGAAACGGACAACTTCTTATGAAATTGAGCACATCGATTCAAAAGTTATAGACTTAAATGATTACCATGAAGATGAACAATTATTGAAAGAAACATATTATGACCGTAAGGCAGTTAAACACTGGGCAAATTCAGTTGTTTCAAACAAAAACAATGGCTTAACAGTTCAATGTATTGAAGATATTATTTGTAAGCCTCATCCTTTTACTCAGTTATTACATGATGCAATTCGATTAGCCTATAATTACGATATTTCTTGTGTGCATATACCTAAGAATGGTGAAGAAGGGTTAAAAGGAACTATAAGAAATAGAGATATATACGATGCATATCCTCATCCAGATAAACCTATAGATATCACTGTCAAAGGTAAAAATATCAAAGATATACTTGAATACAGTTATGCGCATATTGATTTTAATAAGCGACAATTAAGTATGACAATGATAGATGAAACGTTATTTACAGTTTGGCAAGGGTTTGATTATTGTATAGACATGTCACAATCACCGTTTAATAGAGTGAAATTAAATGGTCTAAATGAAGAAGATTCGTATAGAATAACAATGACTGATTATTGTTATAGAAACTACAAAATGTATTTACAAGAAGCTATCGTTCAAGACACATATTCGGAAACGATGGGTGGATTGATTAGAAAAAATTTAAAATGTGACACGTATTCTGTGAAATTAAATCATAATTTTAAAGTTTATTAATCTTCCTCGTACTATTTATAACGGTGTATGTGTCACTTTTTCTTTAATTAATTTAAAAAAGCATTTCTTAGCTCAAATTCATGAGTCTAAGAAATGCTTTTTTTATCCGTGGAATATCAATAATAAAATGATAGCCACAATTTGACCAATTGTAGTCGTAGCAATACGTCTCGTATATTCATAGCTAAGAGATAGAATGAACTGAGCTACAAAAATAAAGAATACAATCCACCAATTATCTAAGTATATAAATAATGAACTTGAACATATTGCAACAATTAAAATGCTAGCCCATTTCGGTAAGTTATATTTTATTAATTCCTTTTGTAAAACAGTTCTCATATATAGTTCATGACAAGGTATCACAAATAATAAAGTAACGAGCATTTGCCATTTAAAGTAGACACCCGTTCGTGATAATTCTTTGATTAAAGATGCGTATGATAATTCTGATGAAATAAGTGAAAAAATCAATTGTATAATAATGAGTGCGACACTCGTTATTATACCCATGCCTATGGAAGTTAATAATCGTTTAGATGCAATGTCTCTTTGGTAAAAAACATAACTTATTCCAGCTATTAACATAATGCCAGTATATAAATACCAGTATTCCTGATGTTCTCCCCACATCACAAATAATATGGCGTGAAAGATGATGAAGCTTATAACAAACCAAATCAAAGCTTTAGAAACATTTTTCATTTTAATTAACCTTCTTGATCAACGATTTTGTATCGCTTATGATTGATAACTGTCTTTTCCGGTAAATCTAATTCATTAAAATTATCCATAATAGTTAAATCTACAATAACAGAGTTATCATTAATCTTCTCGACACGGCCTCTTAAACCGTCATAAAATTCTACTATATTACCTACTTCTGCAACAGTCATTACGAGTCCTCCCTTAAATCATAGCTAGATTATATTGTACTAAAATTTACTTGACAAATAAACTAATTTCTATGAAAAAGAAGTGAACTAAAAGAAAATTATAAAATATCATTCATAAATGAGTAAAAGAGTGGAATTTTTCTTATAAATCATTCATAACTAGGGTAAGGGCATATAGAGAGACTTATTTAAGGAGAGAATGTTATGAAATTTATTAGCAACAATAATATTAATGATCCTTCCATCAATTTAGCAATGGAAGAGTATGTTCTTAAAAATTTACCTTCTGAAGAAAGTTATTTTTTATTTTATATTAACAGACCTTCAATTATTGTTGGAAAGAATCAGAATACAATTGAAGAAGTTAACCAATCGTATATTGATAAACATCAAATTGATGTAGTAAGACGTATTTCTGGAGGTGGGGCTGTCTATCATGATACTGGAAATTTAAATTTTAGCTTTATCACAGATGATGATGGTCATAGCTTTCATAATTTTAAAAAGTTTACGATGCCCATTGTACAGGCCTTACAATCAATGGGAGTTAATGCTGAAATGACTGGACGGAATGATATACAAGTAGGGCAAGCTAAAATATCTGGAAATGCTATGGTTAAAGTAAAAAATAGAATGTTTAGTCACGGTACATTAATGCTAAATTGTGATTTAAATGAAGTTCAAAATGCATTAAAAGTGAATCCAGCTAAAATTAAATCTAAAGGCGTTAAATCTGTTAGAAAAAGAGTTGCCAATATTGAAGAATTTCTAGAACAGCCAATAGATATAGAAGAATTCAAACAAATTATTCTTAAAACTATTTTTGGTGAAAATGAAGTTGAAGAATATGTACTAACAGAAGAAGATTGGAAGAATATTAAGCAATTAAGTAATGAAAAGTATCGTACGTGGGAATGGAATTATGGCAGCAACCCAAAATATAATATTGAGCGTGAAGAGAAATTTGAGAAAGGTTTTATTCAAATAAAATTAGATGTAAAAAAAGGAAGAATTGAACGGGCAAAACTATTTGGAGATTTCTTCGGCGAAGGTGATGTAACCGAACTTGAACATGCGTTAGTAGGTTGCTTACATGATTTTGAACATATAGAAGAGGCACTTCAAAATTATGATTTCTATCACTACTTTGGGGATATAGATAAGTATGAAATTATAAGATTGATGTCCTAAGTATGATAAAAAGGTCTATTCTCAACTTGTTTTAAAGTAGGGAATAGACCTTTTATGATGAGTGACTCGAGTCTAATTTATTCACTTAAAAATGCCTCCAATTGTTTAAATTCGTTAGTATATTGAATAAAATCGTTCTCGTTTTTATTGATGAGCGCTTCATCAATTAACAGTTTAAGTTTAGCTTTTCTTGCATTTCTGAGTGCTTCTTCAATGACGAGTTCAACGCCTAAATCGTTCACTGTCATTACAAAATCTTCTAATGTAGTGTACTTGACCTCAGTATTGTGATTCATAAAGACCACGACCTTTCAATTATTTAATATATAAGTATTATACTGATTTTAAATTTTGAAATCAATGAATATTCTGACATTTTAAAAGAAATATGTGTAAAAAGAAAACAAAAGTAGAACTTGACTTTATTTTGAGCTTGGATAAAATATTATTAGGTTATTATTTTTTATTTTTAATAATCATCTAAGTAATTGAATAAAGTGAGGTTTTTTAATGACACATTTACCCGAAACGATTTATGTTATACGAAAAGGTGATATGGTAATACGACCTAAATATGATGAATATCAGCAGACAAATGGTACTGAGATTATCAGATTTGATCAAACCCGCAAAGAAAGTCCATTTAAAGTACAGAGAATTATCGAAAGATCATGTAAGTTTTATGGCAATAATTATATTAGTAAAAAAGCAGAAACGAATCGTATTACTGGAATTTCTAGTAAACCACCTATTTTACTTACACCTCTTTTTCCTACTTACTTTTTTCCAACTCACTCGGACCGTCAAGAAGAAAATATATGGATTAATATGCATTATATTGAAAATGTTAAAGAACTTAAAAATCGTAAGAGTAAAATAATTTTTGCGAATGGTGATTCTTTAACACTCAATGTATCATTTCATAGTTTGTGGCATCAATACACCAATGCAATCATCTATTATTACATGGTAGATAAGCAATCACGAATGAAATCTAACAACCCTGAACAACCCATTGACTATAATCAGTCCTCTTTAAATATTTTCGAGGCGCTTTCACGCTACTCTCTTTTTGAAGAAAATTAGCTTTTTTCCCAAACTATTTATTTTAAAAAATTGATGACAGTGTTTCAATTTAAAATATGCGGGACGTTAATATTAAATAAGTGTAAATGTTCCGTATATTTTTTTAATATAACTCTTGAAAAATTCAACAAGATTGATATAATAATACTTGTGCTTGATAGAGATAGTTTACTTATTATTTATCCGCAGTAGCTCAGTGGTAGAGCTATCGGCTGTTAACCGATCGGTCGTAGGTTCGAATCCTACCTGCGGAGCCATATGGAAACGTACTCAAGTTGGCTGAAGAGGCGCCCCTGCTAAGGGTGTAGGTCGCGAGAGCGGCGCGAGGGTTCGAATCCCTCCGTTTCCGTACTATACCGTTGATATGACGGGATTTCGAGAGAGTAAGTGTCAAATAAGTGTCAAGAGAATATTTCTCTGACACGTTGACCTTGCTCTTTTTTATGTTCTTCTAATAAATGTGAATACGTGTCTAGCGTTTGTGATATAGTAGCGTGACCTAAACGTTTACTTATATACTCGATTGGTATGCCTTTAGATAGTAAGTAAGATGTGTGCGTATGTCTGAGTGAATAGGGAGTTATATTATTATCGTTTAATCCTATCACTTCTTTTGCTTTTCTAAATGCTTTACTTACTGATGTATGACTAACCGAGAATAGCTTGCCATCAATTCTACGCGGCATTTTAGCTAATTTTGAATTTATGTGCATGATATCTTTTGAATTAACTTCTACATCACGTTTTGAATTCTTTGTTTTCGTTCCAGGCAAATGAATTATGCCATTCGCTTTGTTTAGATCTTTGTAAGTCATATTGATGACATCGCTATATCTTGCGCCAGTAATGCCTAATAGATATAGCAAAACATAACTTTCTTCATCTCTTTTCTTGAAATAATCTAGCAAGTTTAAATAGTCTTTTATTGTAATAAACTTAAATTTCTCATCTTTAGCTTTTTCAGTCCCTTTGATATTTACATTATAAGTAGGGTCTTTCTTCAAATAGCCATCGTATAACGCGTCTTTAATACATCTAGCAAGACAACCGTGAACTTTTCTTACTGTTTCATCAGTATGACCTTGTGCGTATTGATTTAAAAACTTTTGATACTCACTACGTGTGATATTTTTAACTAACATATTTTCTCCGAAATACTCACTGAATAATTTAATCGATCTTTCATACCAGTAGAATTGTTTGCTAGACAACTGTTTCTTGTTCTTAATTTTTATCCAGTCATCGTAGTAGTCAACGAACTTTTTATTATCTTCAATGTTGTTGCCATCTTCTAAATCTCTAATTAATTGTTGTGCTGCGTTTGTAGCCTCAGCTTTTGTTTTAAATCCAGATTTACGTTTTTTGCCAGATTTCAAACTAGGGTGTTTAACATCGTATTGCCATGATGAGCTTGTCTTATTTTTGCGTTTTGTTACTGTAAATGTTGCCATTTTCCGTGTTCCTCCTTAAAAAAAGTAAAAAATAATAAGGGTAGGCGAGCTACCCATGAAATATTATATTTTTCCGTCCCACGCCTCATTTGCCACTCCATTTGTAGTTGAACGTGGCAATGGTTCGTTAAAACTTCTACGATCTACACGTTGATTTTGATTATTTTGCGGTACTTCCTCCATTTGTGACTCATTGTGAGTAGTTGTTTTCGTTCTATTCCATTCGTCAATTTCTGATTGGGTCATGTAACCATTATTATTTTGTGTTTGTTGGTTGTTATTAGCTTGTTGCTGATTGTTGTTTTGTTGTGTTGCTTGAGTTTGTTTACCTTGTATACGTTCATTATTACCATTATTGTCTTGTGATTTGCCATTATCATTTTTAGATGTGCTTTCTGATTCGTTATTCGCAACATCTTTATTGCCTTCTTTTGAACTACTAGCAGAATCGTTTGTAATATCATCTGCTGCAGAATAATCTACGGTCTTTAGTTTACTAATATTTATTTTCTTGGTACCCAGTTTTTTACCCTCTGTGCCTTTAGTAGCTTTAAGTGTCACTTGCTTATCATTTTCTAATTCATAAGTAATAATACCTTTAGCAGTTTTACCTTTCTTAATTACATCATTGTTGTGTTTGTCCCATTCTTCGAATTTACCAGTATTAGGCGTTGGACCAACTTCAAGTTTACTTTCAGTATTTTCACTATCTTGTGTAGTCTCCATCGACGCTATCCAAACATTCATTGGTGTGATTTGTTCGTCCCCGTCTTTACTTTTAACTTCGTATTTAAAAGCTAATAGTTTCTTGCCATTATCCGAATCCTTATCATTAACTAAAAATGTATCTTTTATTTTTAAAACAGCTTGATCAAGGACTAAAGTATCATTAGTGAATTGTACTTTGTTTTCATCAACGGACGTCGACTTTTTTGAATCGTTATTGTTGTTGCTACATGCCGCTAAAACTAAGAAACAAGATAATAAAATAAATAAGACTTTTTTCATTTTACATTTCTCCTCTGAATAAATATTTATATTAAAGCGCCACAAAGGACGCTTATTAAAACAGTTTTTGACTTGCTACAACTCTACCAATTATTTTAACTTCGTCATCTTCTCCGTAAACTTGAGGTAAATGTTCTGGGTTGTTTGATTCTGGAATTAAGATAATTTGATTCTTGTTATATCTAACTCGTTTAACAGTAGCGTTATAACCATTAACCATAACGACGCCCAACTGACCATTTTCTACTATAGAATCTTTTTCGACTACAACTACATCGTTTTCTTGGAAAATTTTATCCATGCTATCGCCAGACACTCTCAAACCAAATTCTTCTTTGTCAGAATTAAGATTTTTAGTAGCGAAGTATATGTAATCAACTAAATTTTCTTCACTATAGATAGGTAAGCCTGCAGATATTTTTGAAACAACTGGAATCTTTTTGACTGGTAGGGTTTCTAGTTGAGGTTGCTCGATATCCATAATTTCCTCTGGTTTAATATTTAACCCTTTACAAATTTTGATGACATTTTCTACCTTAGCATTAAATACTCCTCTTTCTAAAATAGATCTAACAGTTGTATAAGCTAAACCAATTTCTTTTGAAAAAGCTTTTATACTCCCAGATTTCAATTCCATAAGTCGTTTTAAATCTTTTTCTTTAGTCATTTTCGTTTACCTCATTTCTAATTTGTACCTATATAATACCATGCGAAAAATCGTATATCAAGTAAAAATAAAAATAAAAAATGCGAATTTTAGTGTTGACTCAGTACGAAAATTCGTATACACTTTAGTTAAGCAATCGGAAAGGTTGCTAAAAATTATAATTTGGAATACGAAAATTCGTATTAGGAGGGGTACTATGTTGAAGAATTTCAACGATATTAGAAAAGAGAAAAAAGTATCTCTGGTTGATTTAGCAGACTTATTAGAAGTCAGATACCAAACGGTAGCAGATAAGATAAATGGTGTTTCTGATTTTAAATTTGGAGAGGCATTACTTATTAAAAATGAATATTTTCCAGAGTATGACATTGAATATCTTTTTGAAAAAGAAAAAGAACGACAAACAAATTAAAGGAGGAATTCAAATGCAAGATTTACAAATTTTCAATTTTGAAGAATTACCAGTAAGGACGTTAACAGTAAATGAGGAACCATTTTTCGTCGGTAAAGATGTAGCGGAAATCTTGGGCTACTCAAACACGAGAGACGCATTATATAGACACGTTGACGGTGAAGATAAGGACGTCGTGAAACTCGACACCCTTGGTGGTAAACAAAGTCAAACTATTATCAACGAATCAGGATTATACAGCTTAATATTCTCATCAAAATTAGAATCAGCTAAACGTTTCAAACGCTGGGTAACATCAGAAGTTTTACCTACATTAAGAAAAACTGGAACTTATCAAATACCTAATGATCCAATGCAAGCATTAAAACTGATGTTTGAAGCAACGGAACAAACTAAAGAAGAAATTGCAACAGTGAAAGCAGATGTTATTGATATCAAAGAAAATCAAAAGCTAGATGCAGGAGAATACGGATTGATAACAAAAACAGTTCATCAACGCGTTGCTTATATCAGACAAATTCACGGACTACCTAATAATAAAGAAGTTAACAAACCTTTATATAGAGACATTAACAGTAACGTAAATACGATGGCTGGTATTAAAACAAGAACACAGTTAAAACAAAAACATTTCGATGACGTAATGAATATGATCACAAATTGGTTTCCATCTCAATCAACAATGTATGTCATCAAACAATTAGAAATGGACTTTGAAAACGAAGTATAAGGAGTGATAGCAATGGAATACATTGGATTTGCGGACGCTATCGAGTTTGTGAAAATAAGTGGAATTTCTAAAAACGATTTAGAAAAGCACGTTTATAGCAATAAAGAGTTCCAAGAGAAATGTATGTACAGATTTGGCAAGAATCATAAACGCTACATCAAGATTAGACCGGCAATTGACTTTATAGAACAAAATTTAATGGTGCCAGAAACGGCACTTTAGAGGAGGTTTACCGATGAACAAACTACAACTCATTAAAATAGCACTCCTAATCGTCATCTTGGCGGAGGAGATTAGAAGTGCTAGAAATTATAAAAAAGCTATAGGAAAACCTTTTTCAATACACTAGAAACAGCAGTGGGTAAATGCTTTGCCAAAAGCAGTTATTTCTATCATTCCTTTATCGAATTCAATACAAGCTGGTTTTACTAAGTTATAAATTGTTTCAGTAGATACATTGTTATGGCTAGCTAATTCATCGACACCAAAAAGATTAATTAAATAAAAGGTATGACTATAATCATTATATTCATTTTTTTCATATTTCTTCCTAAATTTATCGATAAATTTATAACTTGAAAAAACATTATAATGCCTTTCGTCAGTGTAATAGTTATTACCAATGTCAATTTTTAACAAACCAATTCGTTCAAGGTTATTCAATGCAATCTCTGTATCAGCAATAGTTAATGGAGAATTATTTATTACAACATCTGATAAAAAGTTCATACCTAAATTATTACCTTTTACTGCTTTATATCTAACAGCAGGAATTGCATCTCGATTACAAAGGGATTTGAATAAAACAGCATCTTTAGGAGACATTTGTTTTATTAATTCAACGAATGAATGATGTATTTCATTTGTTTTACTATCATCCATAGCAGCAGCAATTAAATTAGAAAAAAGTTCTCTAATATTTTCTTCACTAATGTAGAATTTTGAACTCTCTATTGCTGGACCAATTATTGAAAGTTCAGGTTCTTTTAAGTTATCTCTAGGTATATTTTTTACTTTGGCTTCAATATTAGCTTTAAAGTTTTCTAAATCTTGTTGACGCTTATATTGTTTTTTAGCAGCCCAATTATGATAGCCACCAAATATTAAATCCCATGTAGTATTTAAGGTTTTAATAGGGCCATCAGCAGCACCTTCAATAATTTTGTCTAAACCTTTACCAATTATAGGATCCATTATTACTACACCCCCCTTTCGTCGCAGTAGCGATAACTACATTATACACGAAAGGAATGGTTTTTATGCCACCACACATTCAACAAATGCTATTTGATTTTGCATTAGAAAGAGGATATATCGAAAAACTTTTAGAAATGAAAGAAGAGTTAGAAATGAAAGGAGAGGATGATAAATGAAGTACTTACTAAGTTACATGACGATGTTTATCGCAATGATCATCACATTACTTTTAGGAGGCGGTTTCACAACAGTATTAGGAATTGCGATGTTAACCCTTATCTTTAGCACATTCTTCTGGGAAAAGTGGCTTGAGATAACAAAAAAGACTGAAACTTGCGCCAACAAGTAACAGTCAAACACTAACTAAAATATACAACTTAAATATACAAGTGGAGGAGAGAAAATGCAAGAGTTAATCACAGTCAAGATGACTAGAGAAGAATACTCTCAACTAATCAAGAGCCAAACAGATTTAGATTTCTTGCAAAGCGATTACGATTATTTAAACAAACGTTACGAAGATATGTGCGATAGATATTTTGAACTTAGAAAAGATTTCAGAAAAGCTATAGAATCATGCGAAACACAAAGTGAAACAATTAAAGTCATGGATAGAACAATCGACATGCTGCACAAAGGAGTGATTGGGATTGAAAGAAACAGTGACATATCTAATTAAACTGAAAGACGCTCCTTTCGACCTGTATATCACTAATAAACCTAACAACGAAGAAGATACTTCTTATTCAAGAGATAGACGGAGAGCAAGAGAATTTGCAGGACTAGAAGATGTGAGTATCGACATGACAAAGCACATAGCAATTAAAAAGAAAGTAACTGAAACAACTGAATATGAGGAGGTTGAGTATGACTGAACAACTTAATTTATATCAAAAAATAGCAGATGTTAAGGCAAATATTGATGGCTTTACCAAAGACACTAAAGGTTACAACTATTCATATGTGAGCGGATCGCAAGTACTTCACAGAATCAGAAACAAAATGATTGAACACAACTTGTTATTGGTGCCTTACACAGAGCATGAAGAAGTCACTGAAACTAAAAATGCAAAAGGTAAGCCGGAACACATCGTTAAATTAAAACTCACATATAAATGGATTAACGCAGATAACCCTCAAGAAGTGTTGGAGGTTCCTTTCTTTGCAGTAGGACAACAAGACGACGTATCTAAAGCGCACGGAACAGCACTCACATACGCAGAGCGTTATTTCTTAATGAAATTCTTCAATATTCCGACTGACGAAGATGACGCAGACGCAAAACAAAAGCAAGAAAAGTACAACAAAGTAAGTAGTCAAACAGTCGGCGTTCTAA
This sequence comes from Staphylococcus sp. GW823-FHT05F06, assembly GCF_058795495.1. NCBI lineage: Bacteria > Bacillati > Bacillota > Bacilli > Caryophanales > Staphylococcaceae > Staphylococcus > Staphylococcus sp. GW823-FHT05F06. The sequence goes on from NZ_JBXAHW010000005.1 coordinate 46,091, forward strand.
AAGAAGAAATACTTAAATTTGTCGACTTGATGAAATCGTTAGGAAAAGAAGTATCTCAACAACAAGCAGAACAAACTTTTGGCATACAAAACTATTCGTCAATGTCAGAACAACAAGCAATCAATACAATCAACAAAATTCAAACAATGGCTAAAAAATATACGGAGGCGAAATAATGACTAACTTAACAATTTTGACAGGACGTATCACTAAAGATTTAGAACTTAAACAAGCAGGACAAACACAAGTAACTAACTTCTCTATGGCAGTGGACAATCCATTCAAAAAAGATGACACATCATTCTTTGACATCGTAGCGTTTGGCAAAACTGCACAACTATTAAACGACTATTGCGGTAAGGGAAGCAAAGTTTTAATCGAAGGCAACTTGAAGCAAGACCGTTTCCAAGATAAAGAAGGACACAATCGTTCAGTAGTACGAGTAATTGCTAACAGAATTGAATTTTTAGATAGCAAAGGTAGTAATCAACAAAATAGTCAATCTCAACAACAAAGAGGACAAGCACCAGCAGGCAATAACCCGTTTGCAAATAACAACAATTCGAATATAGAAGATGACGATTTACCCTTTTGATAAGCCTACAATAAGACAAATTGAGTACGCCGAATACTTGCAATCATTTTTAAGAATAGATGACGACTTATCAAAAATGAATAAGAGAGAAATAAGTAACTATATTAATTTAATAAAACCTGAGGCAGAAAATATTATTGATGAATTGCAATCGCATACAGATATTGTTTGGTAGGTGATTGAGTGCCAATTATTAAAAATTACATCACTGAAGATGACGGTACAACGACTGTAGTCATCAAAGGAGTAGAACTAGATAACAAAACATCATTGCTTTTAGACAACGGTTACGAAGTAGAAGCAGATGTAAGAGTTGTAGATCCATTCAAGATTACAGATAAGCAGCGTAGAAAAGTATTTGCTCTCTGTAACGACATAGAAGCTTACACAGGACAACCACGCGACTATATGAGGTATTTGTTCATGGATTACGTAGAAGTTCTCTATGGCTATGAAAAACGTCTCTCATTGAGTGATTGCACAAGAGAACAAGCTAAACAAGTTATAGAAGTTATTCTCGACTGGGTGTTTCACAACGATATACCACTCAACTATAAAACAAGTGACTTACTTAAAAATGATAAAGCGTTTCTTTACTGGTCGACAGTCAATCGTAACTGTGTAATATGCGGTAAACATGGAGAACTGGCACATCATAAAGCGATTGGCAGAGGTGCTAATCGTAAGAAAATGGATCATTACGGTTTTGAAGTGCTGTGTCTATGTAGAGAACATCATCAATCGCAGCATGATATGGGTGTAGAAACCTTTGATAAATTACATCACCTTGAAAATTCGTGGCTTTCAGTAGATGAGCGCTTAAACAAAATGTTGAAAGGAGTTAAAAATGAATTCGAGAGTAATAACTAAAGAAAACAAGAAAGAAATAGCTCATAGAATAAAGCAAATAAGACTACAAAGAAATTTTGATATAAACGAATTCGCTTCAATCTTATATGTTTCTCCTTTCTGTATAAAACAATGGGAAGAAGGCAAAAGAATTCCTAATCTTAAAAAAATAAAATTGATAGCATTCATATTCAAAACAACACCTGAATGGCTATTGTACGGGGAGTGATAGAAATGACTTTAGGACAAAAAATAAAAGACCATCGGGTTAACTTGGGAGAAACAATGGAAGAATACGGAAAACATTTCGAACCTCCAGCACATAAATCAATAGTTTCTAAGTGGGAAAAAGACATTTCAAAACCTAACAATAAAAGACTCAAATTAATCGCTGATGACATGAATATTACTGTAACAGAGTTACTGAATGGAAGTGGTAAAACGTGAGCAATCTACTAATTGACGATTATCCAATACTTGTACTTCCTACGTTAGCAACTGAGATAGGACTTAACGAATCAATTGTATTACAGCAAATGCACTACTGGTTGAAGAAAAGTAATCATAACTACGATGGTAGACACTGGATATACAATTCATTCCCTGAATGGCAAAAACACTTTCCTTTTTGGTCTGTAATGACAATCAAGCGTGCTGTATATAGTTTAGAAAAACAAAACCTATTGTATGTAGGCAACTATAACAAAGCTAAATTCGATAAAACGAAGTGGTACAGCATCAATTATGAAAAGTTAGAAGGTATGAAACGACCATCGTATCAAAATGATACGACGAGCGTATCAAAAAGAAACGATGGAGTGTATCAGAATGATACGACCAATACCAGAGACTACACAGAGACTTATTCAGAGAGAGACAGAGACGACGTATCACATGTATTTAAATATATTAGTAATAACTTAGAAATCATACAAAGTCCATTAAAAGCACAACAACTAGAAGAAGCTATAAAGGATTTTAAAGATAACAAACTAGAGATCGTTACTGTAGCTACTGATTACTGCAGAGAAAATAGCAAAGGTGTTAACTACCTTATCAAAGTATTAGAAAACTGGAGTAAAGACGGTGTCGATACTAAAGAGAAAGCAATATCTAAAATTAAACCTAGAAACAATAAAGAAGATGATTACCTAGCTAAGAAGAAACAGGAACTATTAGGAGGTTAGACATTATGTCAATGACTGAACTAGAGGCAATTGAAATATTAGAGTTAATAAATAATGTCTACGATATGAAATTCAATAAAATCAAGTACAACCTTTGGGTAGAACAACTCACACAATATGGGGATTTCGACAGAACACTACACAAAACAAAGAAATATGTTAGAGAAAGTCGTTATAAACCTACGATTGCACAAATTATTGATCGCAAACCACCCGAAATGGAAAGCGCAGTGATACCAGAAGAACAGACTGATAAATACAGAATGCAGCACGATAAAGAGTTTAGAGAAAGAAGAAAACAATTAAGAAAACAATGGCAAAAGATGAAAGAAGATTGGGGGTTAGATGATGAGTATTGATGTATTGAGTACTGAAGAATCTATAATATCTAACCTCATGCGTAACCCAGAGTTACTAAGTAAATTCAGATTGAAACCTGAAATGTTTACTGATGAAAAATTAAGAGTGTTCATTGAGTATGCACTAGAGCAAGGGAAGGTCGATGTAAACCAGATCTACTTTAAAAGTCGTGATGATAATGAATTTATATCTACTGACCGATTAGGTCGTTTATACAACTCAGATGGCACTGACAAGGCGTTTTTTATGGACGACCAATTGAACCTATTACAAGAATATGTTTTGTCACAAGCTCGTGAGAAGCTCACAGAGTATCAATCAATGCCGAGTAAAGAAAATTTTAATTATCTGGTAGAGGAATTAGAGAAATTAAAAGGTATGACAATAAAAAAAGCAGACGCTACTGATAGTTTTCTAGCTGAAGTTGTAGAAAATATTTTATCTGATGAACCAAAACAATTTGTTAAAACTGGTATTGCTTCTATAGATAACAAAATCATTGGTTTTGAACCAGGTCAGTTGAATGTATTGGGTGCAAGACCTTCGTTAGGTAAAACTTCTCTTGCATTAACGATGATGTGGAATATCGCGCAGCGTGGGTACCCTACAACGTTCTTTAGTTTAGAAACTGGAGGTAACAATATCGTTGAGAGATTAGTTGCAACAATAACAAATATTCCACTATCTAAAATTAAGCAAGGCAACGGATTAAATGATGATGAAGTTTCATCGGTAATGTCTGCTATAGATCAAATTAAAAAATGTAATTCTTTAAAGATTGAGGACCAAGCACAAATGACACCACAAGACGTTAGAGAAGTCGCATCTCAAAAAACAGATAAACCTCACGTTATATTTATTGATTATCTTACACTCATGCAATCAGATGTACCTCAACGTGATAGACGGTTAGAAGTTGAAAAGATTTCTCGTGATTTAAAAATTATAGCTAAAGAAACAGGTTGTATCATTATCGCACTATCTCAATTAAGTAGAGGTGTAGAAAGTCGTAGTGATAAGCGTCCGATGATGTCTGATTTAAGAGAAGCAGGAGGAATTGAGCAAGACGCGAATATGATTTTCTTCTTATACCGTGACGATTATTACGACCAAGACCAACAAGACAACATTACAGGCAAGTCGGAAATTGAATTCATTATTTCTAAAAATAAAGACGGAGAAACAGGGGTGGCACACCTTGATTTCTACAAGAAAACGCAGAGGTTTTATGGATGAAAGTTTATGAGTATCAGCAACTTTTAGGTTTTATGTATCGAGAGGATTATAAAGAAGATCCAATCATAGCCAAAATATTAATCGAGTCTGGGTGGGCAGTTAAAAGGCTGCTTGATACTGGAACCATTAAACCCTTTGACGATTATGAAGAAGTGAAAGAGTTAATCATGAATGAAACGAAGTGGAGGCAACCAGATGGGACTTATCGACGGACTTAAAAAGCAATACACGTTATATCAGATTGACGGTTGGAAGATGTGCAGTGTGACGCCGTTAGGAGAAGATACATTCAAACTAGGTAACTATGCAGGCATGCACTTTAGAAACGTATTTTCAGGAACAGTAACGAAAGATGAGCTGGAAAAACTAAAACGCAAACACAAGTTGTTCAGAAAAGAAGAACTGCAACAACAGATGACAATTAACGAATTATTATTTTGAGGTGAGTTATGGAAATAGAGATTAATTTTAACGATACGTATAAGGAACCTATCGGCTCTCCTCGTCCACGTTTTAGGAATGCAGGTAAGTTTATCCAAACATACATGCCAACGTCTTACACAAAGCATAAAGCATATATACAGAGTCAATTACCTAAAAAGATGTTGAACAGTAGATTGAAAGTATCAATATATTTTTACTTTGCACCACCTAAAAGTTGGACTAAGAATCAAAAGTTAATATCGATAGGCCAATACAAACGTACGAAACCAGATATAGATAATTTAATCAAAACAGTGCTAGACGCTGCTAACGATCACTTATGGAAAGACGATAACCAAATTGCACACATTGAAAGCTTTAAGCAATATGCAGAAGAACCAAAAATAATCATGAATGTAGAGGAAGTGGAGTGAATGGCTAATAGAGAAGAAACAATTGAAGTTGAAGCAACACTCAAAGTGAGATGTAAATATCCAGTATGGATAAATAATCGTATTACGAAAGAAGAAGAAAAAGAGCGCATTTTAGATTTAATCAGTAACAACCCTGACAAAGAGTTGATGAACGAAGATTTTGAACTAGTTGAATTAATAGAGGTGGAGTAAATGGAATTAGCAAAGAATAGAACGATTGAATTTAAAAATAATAGATTATATTACGTTGTAAAAACTGAAGAACAGAAACACTTATTGCCAGTTGAAGATGTACACGAAGCTGAATACACAGGCACACCCTGGAAACTCATTGTAAGACGTATTAAGTATTCTGGTTACAGTCCTGAAGAAGCTTTATTTGAAGAGTACAACGAGCAAGATACAGAAGCGAAAGAGAGAAAACAACTATCTCAATTGGAACATGAGGACAGAATGAGGTTAGTTAGATTAGAACGACAAAAAGAACTTAATCTAAGACGCAAGAAACCTCACTTGTTCGAAGTGCCTCAAGTACACTCTCGTGGTGAATGGTGCACGCACCTTATGGAAAATGACATCTTTCCTAGAAAGGTGGTTAGATCATGAGCATTAAAGATTTGACTGTAGGAGAATATATAAAATTATCTGATAGCAACAACAAGCAAAGGTACGGAAGAGTTTTGAACGTGTATCAAGATGTATTTTATTTAAAATACGTTGCAATAGTAGAGATTGATGGCGTTGGCACTATAGAAATAGACGATAACTATGACTTTATCAGTGTGCCTAGACCAACTAGTAAAGAAGTTGAAAAGACGTTAGATGACAAGGTTGATCACCCGTCACATTACACGTATGGAGATATAGAAATAATTGAATTCATAGAACAGGTCACTAAAGATTATAAACCGGAGTTAGCATTTGCGATTGGTAATGCAATTAAGTATATCAGTCGAGCTAATCGTAAGAACGGAAAAGAAGATTTAGACAAAGCGCGTTGGTATCTAAACAGAGCATTTGAGAAGTGGGAGGACTAATTATGGTGTATATGTACGAACCATTTAGCCACACAGTGACTAAGACAGACCTATCTCATTTACACAACATTACAGGTATTCCACTAAACACACTTTGGTACCAAAAGGAACGTGGCACATATAACGATAAATTGAAGTGTTTCTTTACCGACACAATGCCGAGAGTGAATAAGAAACAGGAGTTTAACGACAGAGTTGTAGCAAAAGATGAAATTTGGAAGTACAGCGATAAGTACGACTTATATGTAAGTAACTTAGGCAGAATGAAAAGACCTGATGGTAAGTATAAATTTGCGAATGGTTGCAACGGTATTTCCACAGTTATTTATAAGAATAAGAAGTATCGTGCAGCAGATATTGTATATGAAACGTTTATCGGTAACTTGAAAAACGGATTGCACGCATATCCGAAAGATAGTAGATATAACAATTTTATTGCAGATAACTTATTCCAATCTACATTACAGAAATATAGAGTGTATCGCAGAAATAAAGGCATATCTAAACCAGTATATCTAGTAGATAGCGACAACAAAATTGTAGAGGAATTTGCAAGTACAGTAGAAGCTCAAAAATTGTTATTCATAGACAGACGCAACATTGCTAGAAAGTGTAACCGTAAACATGTAAGTGACGGATTGATGTACATGTGGGCCGACGAATACGAGAAGGTAAATGCGTAAAAATACGAGGAGGATATAAATGACTAAAAATACATTGAACGATTTAAACAATCACTTATTTGCGCAATTAGAAAGATTAAGCGATGAAGATTTAAAAGGTGAAGAATTACAAGAAGAATTGAGTAGATCAAAAGCAGTTTCTGATGTAGCTAAAAATATTGTGAGTAATGGAAATCTGATTTTACAAGCTCACAAATTTAAAGATGAACGCATGGACGCTAACAATCATTTGCCAGAATTACTGGAAGAAAGAAAATGAGAGGTTTTAAGTGGGAACAAAAACATATTGATTATGTGAAGTCTATTTATAAAGGACGGTATTTGAGAGAAGTAAGAGATATGTTTAATGACAAATTCGGAATGAATATTAGTAGTAATGCTATCAATGCTAAGATGAATCGTTTAGGTGTAAAAAGTGGTATACCAGCACACGGAACTAGAAAATCACATGGCCACTTACACAAACCTATCGGATCTAAAAAAATAGACCAATACGGATATATCCTTATAAAAGTTGATGATAAAACCAATAATCAAAAAAAGAATTGGCAACTATATCATCACTATATTTGGGAAAAACATTACGGAAAAATACCACCTCAACATGCCGTAATATTTTTAAATGGAGACAAAAAAGATATAAGGATAGAAAACTTAGAAATGGTACCTTACTCAATATTTCAAATGATGTATAAAAACGATTTGATTTACGACAATCCAGAATTAACTAAAGCTGGTATTAATATAGCTAAACTATTAAAAAAACAAACTAAACGTTCAGTAAGGGAGATGAAGAAACGATAATGGATTATATAGAACAAGCTATAAAAAATAAAGAGTTAAATCAATGTTTATTCTTATTAGAGCAAATATTGGATGATTTGGAGGTCGACCATGAAGGATAACAGGTGGATAACGCTAAAAGACGAATTGACGCAAAGGTATATTGAACTTCGTGGCAAAAGTAATAAAATTTCAAACGATTTACCAACTGTTGAAATAGCGAATATATTAGTTGGCAAGAAAGTTGTAAAAGAACAATTACAGCGTATGGACGAACTCGACGGAACGCACGAGTTTAAAAATTTATTAAGTGATTTGGAGCGTGGTAGTGATGGACAATAGAGAGTTTATCCAACGCTGCATAGTATCATCTACAGCTTTTACAGGACACGACGGGTGTTTACTAATCAAAGAGCTTAACGAAGTATATAGCAAAGCTGAGTTGTACGACAAGATAGTGGAAAGTAATTCAAAGAGTTTAGTAGAAAATGGAGGAACAGTAAATGACGGCATTCCATGTATTGGTGCTAATTATAATTGGTGCATTTATTGCAGACTATGTAAGGTTACGTAAGGAGAAAGCTAAATTAAGGGTTAACGTAAGTATTCTTGCTGAGCATGTTATGAAAGATTACGGAGCAGAGTACACATATAGACTTATCAATTACAAGGAGGAACAATAAATGACTAATCAATTAACAGTAGATCAATTACAAGAGTTACTACAAATACAAAAGGAGTTTGACAGTAGAATACCAACACTTAATTTACAGGATAGTAAGATTGCTTACGTAGTTGAATTCTTTGAATGGTTTAATACATTAGAAACATTTAAGAATTGGAAGAAGAAACCAGGTAAACCGTTAGATGTGCAACTAGATGAATTGGCAGACATGTTAGCGTTTGGATTAAGTATTGCGAATCAAAGGAACATTAAAGAAAAACATACTCATGAAGTTGTTGATAAGATTAATGTCTTAAAATACGAAAACGCATTTGATTTTTATGATAAAGATTATACTAAAACGTTTTTAACTGAAATTAATAATTTAGTGAATGAAAAGAAAATAATTACACCATTACATTTAGTTTTAGCTATCGGAAAAGTGCACTATTCTATAGACCAACTCATCGACGCATACAAAAAGAAAATGGAGCGAAATCATGCAAGACAAGATGGAACAGCAGACGCAGGAAAAGGTTACGTGTAAGAAAGACATAGTAGCAGAGATTAAAAGAATACTCGGCAAGGAGTGAATAAGTTGATTAAACGAATATTAAAGATTTGGTTTACTATCGCTATGTATGAGTTAGGTAAATGGATTGGTAGAGAGTTGTATTATAAGTTAACTGCTAATGATGAGGTGGAAGTGCCTAAGGACTTCGACGAAAACGACCACGCTCATTTGAACGGCATATACGGAGGTTATTAATATGTGGGGCGTAATAGCAATCATTATATTGGTGTTGCTTCTGTTTGGCTCATTACTTGAACAGAATGATCTAAAACACCAGTTAGAAGTGAAAGATTATGAGATTAAGACCTTGAAAGACAAGTTGGAAAATGGAGGGTAAGTATGATAACGATTGAACGACACGATATAAAGAAATTAGAAGATTATATCAAGAACATAGAGCGATATAGACGAGAGTTAAAAGTGAGAGAGTATGAACTACTAGAAAACCACGAACCCGAGAATGTAGGAGCAGGTAAGAGTAATATGCCAGGTAATCCTATTGAGAGAGAATCAATTAAGAAGTTAAGTGACAATCGTTATAACAACTTACGTAACATTGTAAAGGGTGTAGATAAACTCATTTATGAATCAGACGAAGATACACAAGACTTAATGCGTTTGAGATACTGGGAATGTCCTATAGGTTGTAGTGAGTGGGAGGATATAGCTGACTACTTCGGCACAAGTAAGACGAGTATATTAAGACGACGTGATGCAATGATAAATAGATTGGCAGAATTCATAGGCTATGTGTAGGGTGGACTTTTGAAGTGTGTAAGTCCGTTTATAATCAATGTATTATGATATTGTAAGAATTACCTCACAAGACATAGTGTTTATCCTTTCGCACTATGGTGGGGTATTCAATTCAAAGTGATTGGATAAGTGCTTATCGTCTTTATAGACGTTGCGCATCCGATTGCTTGACTATCCGTCACAATGGCGGGTAGTTTAATTGAATCTTACAACACGGCTTCCGATACGATGATATGAATACTTGACATGTAATTTTTCTCCTCCCTTAATTAGTTATCCGTGAGAACACACGGGTAACTTTTTTATGTATTGATGTGACATAGAGGTGTGACATGAGTACATAAACTCAAATAAATAACAAAACATAATCATTAGGCACTGTTTACGCAGTGTCTTTTTTATACGTCAAACAAAGGTGTTTAACCGTGAGAGTAGGTGGTAATATACGATGACGAAACTGAACCTTAAACAACAAACATTTGTTGATGAGTACATTAAGACAGGTACTGCTTATCAATCGGCAATTAGGGCTGGTTATAGTGAGAAATACGCAAAATCAAGTAGTCATAAATTGTTGGAAAATGTGGGAATAAAAGCAGAAATAGACAAACGAATGGAAAAACTGAAAAAAGATTCAATTGCAGACCAAGATGAAATACTTCAATATCTCACCTCTGTATTACGTGGGGAGGTAACAGACCAAGAGTTGATACCTATTCAAGTTGGCAGAGGCGAAATGGAAGTAGAAGAACTAGAAAAAAGGTCAGATACTAACGCTAGAACTAAAGCTGCAGAATTATTAGGTAAGCGATATATGATGTGGACAGATAAACAACAAATCGAAACGACTGCGATGGTGCATTTCGATGATGATATCAATTAAATTATCCGAACTGTTACCTAAACACTTTCATGGACTGTGGAAAGCTACTAAGGACAAAGAAAAACTTAACATAGTAGCTAAAGGTGGACGTGGTAGTGGTAAGTCCTCTGATATATCTATCATTATTACACAGTTAATCATGCGCTATCCTATGAATGCAGTTGTAGTACGTAAGACGGATAATACATTAGCTACATCAGTATTTGAGCAAATTAAGTGGTCGATAGAAGAACAAAAGGTGTCACACCTGTTCAAAGTTAAAGTGTCGCCAATGGAAATCACGTATGTACCTAGAGGGAATCGGATTATCTTTAGAGGGGCACAGAATCCTGAACGATTAAAGTCGTTAAAAGATAGTCGATTCCCTTTTTCTGTCATGTGGATAGAGGAGTTAGCAGAATTTAAGACAGAAGATGAAGTCACAACAATTACTAACTCTATGTTACGTGGTGAATTAGATGACGGATTATTTTACAAGTTTTTCTTTAGTTATAACCCGCCTAAGAGAAAACAATCGTGGGTGAATAAAAAATACGAAACCTCATTCCAACCGGACAATACATTCGTACACCATTCGACGTACTTAGATAATCCTTTTATATCTAAACAATTCATACAAGAGGCAGAGAGTGCGAAAGAACGTAACGAACAACGTTATCGTTGGGAATATATGGGTGAAGCTATTGGTAGTGGTGTTGTACCGTTTAACAACTTGCAAATAGAGAAGATACCTGATGAGTTGTATAAGAGCTTCGACAACATACGCAATGCTGTAGACTTTGGATACGCTACTGATCCACTAGCGTTTGTACGTTGGCACTATGATAAGAAGAAACGTATTATCTATGCAGTTGATGAACACTATGGTGTACAAATAAGCAATAGAGAGTTTGCTAACTGGTTAAAACGTAGAGGTTATCAATCTGATGAGATATACGCAGATAGCGCTGAACCGAAGTCGATTGCAGAGCTGAAACAAGAACACGGTATCAAGAGAATTAAAGGTGTGAAAAAAGGACCTGACAGCGTAGAACACGGGGAACAATGGCTTGATGATTTAACTGCTATTGTGATAGATCCTAACAGAACACCTAATATAGCGAGAGAATTTGAGAATATCGACTACGAAACTGACAAAGACGGCAACGTAAAACCGAGATTAGAAGATAAAGACAACCATACGATAGACGCCACTAGATACGCCCTAGAGCGTGACATGAGGCAGAATAAACTTAGCATACTTACGTAAACGAGGTGATTAGCATTAACTGGCCATGGGATAAACCATATCACGAACAAGTGGTAGAACAAATCAAACCGAAGTATGAAACGCAAGAAGAAATGATATTGCGCTTAGTTAGAGAGCATAAAGAGAATATAGACAATATCACAATGGGCGAAAGATATTATAATCATCACCCAGATATATTAGACGCTCCTTTCAAAAGAGATGTGAACGGCGACTACGACGAAACTAAACCAGACTGGCGCATGTATACTAACTACCATCAAAACTTAGTAGACCAGAAAGTAGCATATGCAGTTGCTAATCCTGTGACATTTGGTGTAGATAATGACAAAGCATTAAAACAAATACAACACACACTTAATCACAAGTGGGATGACAAATTAGTGGATATATTAACTGCTGCAAGTAATAAAGGTATCGAATGGGTTCAACCTTATGTAGATGAAGAGGGAGAATTTAAAACGTTTCGTGTACCTGCAGAACAAGCTGTACCTATTTGGACTAATAAAGAAAGAGATGAACTGCAAGCGTTTATCCGTGTATATGAATTAGACGGAGCAGAACGCGTTGAGTATTGGACTAAAGATGATGTGACATTCTATGAGTTGAAAGAAGGACAACTTATCCCTGATTTCTATCGTAGTGAAGATCATATACAACCTCATTATTATCAAGGTAATAAATTGATGAGTTGGGGACGTGTTCCTTTTATTCCGTTCAAGAACAACCCACAAGAAGTATCTGACTTATTCATGTATAAAACAATTATAGACGCGTTAGATAAGCGATTATCAGACACACAAAACACTTTTGATGAATCAGTAGAGTTAATCTATATCTTAAAAGGTTATGAAGGTGAAGATATGAAAGACTTCATGCATAACTTAAAATACTACAAAGCAATTAGTGTTGCAGGGGAAAGTGGTTCCGGTGTAGATACTATTAAAGTAGAAGTGCCTATCGACTCTGTTAAGGAATACACGAAGATGTTACGTGATTACATTATAGAGTTTGGTCAAGGTGTAGACTTCCAACAAGATAAGTTTGGTAATAGCCCTAGTGGTATAGCGCTCAAATTTATGTACAGTAACTTAGACTTGAAAGCTAATAAATTGAAGAATAAAACACTTACTGCATTACAAGAGTTGTTGCAGTACATTATCGACTTCTACAGATTAGATGTGAAAGTGCAAGACATCGAGATTACGTTCAACTTCAATGTAATGGTAAATGAGTTAGAAAACTCTCAAATTGCTATGAATTCTACAGGGCTATTATCTAAAGAAACTATTCTTTCTAACCATGCTTGGGTTGAAGATCCTGTGGCCGAAATGGAAAGAATAGAGCAAGAAAACATAGAACTCAATCAACAACTCCCTGACATTGAGGAGGGATTGAATGGCGAACAACAAAGACAATCCGAAAATAACCAATCAGAATGACATAGATAACTACATCGATAAACTGGTTAATCAAGCAGAGAAAGAAATCGAAATACTATTTGCTAAACGTTTGAAAGAAATCAAACAGATTATTGCGAATATGTACGAAAAGTACGATAGAGATGAACCGCAAGTAACGTGGACTGAATTTAATAAATACAACAGGCTCAACAAAGAACTTAATCGTATAGGACAGATGTTATCTCAAGACTACAGAGAAGTTGCTAAAGCTATTAAACAGTCGCAACAGAACGTCTATATGGAAAAGTACATGATGAGCCTATTTTTGTATGAAGTGGCAAGTCAAACGTCTATGAACTTTGATATACCTACTTCACAGACGATACAGACAGCAATTGAACAACCTATTGAGTTTATTAAGCTAGTCCCTACACTGCAGAAACATCGCGATGATACATTGAAACGTATTCGCATACACATAACACAAGGCATTATGAGTGGTGAGGGATATTCTAAGATAGCTAAAGCATTAAGAAACGATTTAGGTATGTCAAAAGCTCAATCAGTGCGTGTAGCTAGAACAGAAACAGGTCGTGCATTGTCACAAGCTGGATTAGATAGCGCAATGGTAGCTAAAGATAACGGACTTGATATGAAGAAACGTTGGTATGCTACTAAAGATACACGTACAAGAGGCACGCACAGACACTTAGACGGACAAACAGTAGGTATTGACGAAAACTTTCACTCAAGTGGTTGTGTAGGTCCTGCACCTAAATTATTTGTTGGTGTAGCTAGTGCAAAAGAGAATATTAACTGTCGTTGTAAGCTACTTTATTACATAGACAAAGACGAACTACCTACAACAATGAGAACTAAAGAAGATGGCGTAATACCTTTCACTAACTATAGAGAGTGGGAGAGAAATAAACGTAAACAGTAATCACTCGACCTTAGCACCGTCGTTAAAAGGCTTCTTTTTTATACAAATCTTTCGTGTCGTTACACGTAAAAAACGTAAAAGGAGCAATCAAATATGGACTTATACGCATTATTAGGGCAATTTAAAGACGGTGAAATTGATAAACAGAAAGTAATTGACGCTATTGATGAATCGAAATCAGGTATGGTACCACGTTCTCGTTTGAACGACAAGAACGCTGAAATCGATGAATTAAAAGCAGAGATTACTAACCGTGACGAACAAATTGCTAAATTACAAGACTCTGTAAAAGATGATAGCGAGTTACAAAAAGAACTCGACGAAGTAAAAAACCAAAACGCAGAGTGGCAAACTAAGTACCAAGAATCACAACTGAATAACGCTGTTAAGTTAGCTGTTGCGAAAGACGCAAACGACGCTGACGACATTCTAGCTTTCATCAATAAAGATGAGTTAGAACTACAAGATGACGGCAATGTAAAAGGGTTAGATAAAGCGATTGAGTCGCTTAAAGAGTCTAAGCCTTATTTATTTGTCGAAAGCAAACCAAGTGGACGCACACCTGATGGCGGTAAAAGCGTAAATGGTGGGTTAACACAAGAAGAATTTAATAACATGAGCGTTGCAGAAAGAACTAATCTATTTGTTAATGATAGAAAGACTTATGACGCTCTAATAAACAATTAGAAAAGAGGTTATAACATATGGCACAAGGAACAACAACTTTAAGTACACAAATCGTTCCAGAAGTATTAGCACCTATGATGCAAGCAGAATTAGATAAGAAGTTGAGATTTGCACAATTCGCAGATATCGACAGTACATTAGTAGGACAACCAGGTGACACTTTAACTTTCCCTGCATTTGTTTACAGTGGTGACGCTACAGTAGTACCTGAAGGGCAAAAAATTCCTGTAGATAAAATCGAAACTAACAGACGTGAAGCTAAAATTCATAAAATCGGTAAAGGTACTGATATTACTGATGAAGCTTTATTATCTGGTTATGGTGATCCACAAGGTGAAGCAGTACGTCAACATGGCTTGGCTATTGCTAATAAAGTAGACAACGACGTATTAGAAGCTTTACGAGGTACGAAATTAACAGTAAGTGGAGATATCGGCACATTAGCAGGTTTAGAAGCTGCTATTGATACATTTGACGATGAAGATTTAGAACCAATGGTATTATTCATTAACCCTAAAGACGCTGGCAAGTTACGTTCTAGTGCTTCTTCAAACTTCACTCGTGCAACTGAATTAGGCGATAACATTATCGTTAAAGGTGCATTTGGCGAAGCGTTAGGAGCTGTTATTGTACGTTCTAAGAAATTAGATGAGGGCGAAGCTATTTTAGCTAAACGTGGTGCAGTTAAATTAATCACTAAACGTGATTTCTTCTTAGAAACTGACCGTGATCCTTCAACTAAAACAACTGCTTTATACAGTGATAAACATTATGTAGCATACTTATATGATGAATCTAAAGCAGTTAAGGTTACTAAAGGCGCAGGAACTACAGACTCAGGCGCATAAAAGGAGGTAGTGACGTATGTATAAAGTAATCGAATACTTCACAGACTTACAAGATAACAACTACGAATATAACGTTGGAGATACGTTCCCTCGTAAAGGTTTAAATGTAAGTAATGAACGATTAACTGAACTATCCACAAAAGAGAACCGTCAAAACAAGCCCCTTATTGAGCGTGCAGAGAGCGACAAAGACTTAAAAGGTATGAAAGTATCAGAATTAAGAGAGCTCGCTAAAGAACGTGAAATAGAGGGTTTTTCTAGTATGAAAAAAGATGAACTCATCGAAGTATTAGGAAGTGTTGAGTAATGAACGCACAAGACGTTAAATTATTAAACAATCTCTCACTCGACGATACTTCAAATGACGAAACAATCGAATTACTTATTGAAAAGTATCTGAATGTAGCTGAAGAATATTGTAATCAAACATTCAATAGACATTCGTTACCTAGTAATGTGGAGAAATTTATTGCTAACTGTATCAAACAAGGTACGACTAGCAATGTTTCTTCGCGTACTATGGGAACTGTAAGCTACACATTCGTTACTGACCTACCTAAGGAAACATACGGTTACCTTAAACCATTTAGACGCTTACGTTGGACTGGTTATCATGCTTAATCCATTAGAAGAATTTCCTCATACAATCGAATTAGGCTCAAGAGAGGTTGTAGGAGAGTATCCACGTGAACAAGAGCGCTTTAAGAGCGAAAAAACAATACAAGGATTTATGGATACGCCTACTTCATCTGAACAACTCAAGTTTCATCAAATGAACCAATCATACGACAGAAACCTATATACGCCGTACAGCCTGCCAATAACTAACACAAACTTATTTAAATACAACGGTAAAACTTACGAAGTAGTAGGAGAACCTGTCGACCAAGGCGGACAACAAGAAATCAACTTAACAAGATTGAGAGAATGTCCTATTGGCTAAGGTTAAATACGGAAATTGGGATTTAGTTAAGGAACTTGAGGAGTTTGAAAAAGAAACGATTAGATGGGCTAAAAAAGGTATAGCCAAGACAACAACAATTATTCACAATTCAATAGTTAGTAACATGCCCGTTGATACCGGTTATCTTAGAGAAAGTGTTTCTATGGACTTTAAGAAGGACGGATTAACAGGCGTTATTAATATTGGTAGTGAATACGCGATAAAACGTATGTCGCAATTACTGGTAACAGTAATTTAAAAATCGAGCAAAATCGGTGGAAGTCTTTAAATATAAAGTTGTATGTTAATTACGGTACAGGTATAATGTATATGAGGTGGTTATATTTGGAACGTAATGATAAAGGGCAATTTGTAAAAGGTATGAACATCAAAGATAAAACGAACGAGAGGTTCGGAAGATTAACAGTCATTGGAATGTCGGATAAAAAATCTGGCAGAAAAACCTATTGGAATTGTCTGTGTGACTGTGGGAATAAAGTAACTGTGAGAAGTGATTCTTTAGGTACCACTAAATCATGTGGCTGTTTAAAAAAAGTGAAAGCTCCACTTAATCTAGGAAAAACTAATTTACATGGTTTAACTAAGCATCCAGTATACGGAAGATGGAATGCTATGATAAATAGATGTGAAAATCCTAACACATTAGCCTATAAAAATTACGGCGAACGTGGTATTAAAGTATGCGACGAATGGCACAATCTGAAAGAATTTATTCGTTGGAGCGAAGAAAATGGTTTTAGTGATAAATTAACTTTAGAAAGAATAGATGTTAATGGCAACTATGAACCGAAAAATTGTAAATGGATACCTATGGAAGAACAACATTATAATAAACGCACTTCTGTTTATCACACGTATAATGGAGTTACAAAAACTACAATGCAATGGGCTCATGAATTAAATATACCTTTACACAAAGTGTCAAACTACAAGAAAAACAATATACATTTTGTAGATTTGATTAGAGAATATAAAGACAACACCGAGGTAACTTAATAGATTGCGGAAGGCTATTAAGCACCGTAGAGCGTACCAGTTGAATAAATATAATACTGGCAAGAGTGTTCGACAACCAATAAAGGTTGTCTTTTTTATTGGTTGAAAATGTACGCCGAACTTACAGGCGACTGTAAGAAGTAAAGGATAAAAAGCCTTTACGATAACAAGATGATACGTGAATTACGGTACAGGGATATACGCAGTCGGTCCGGGTGGTAGTCGTGCAAAGAATATCCCGTGGCGTTACAAAGACGCAGACGGACATTGGCACACAACTAAAGGGCAACATGCACAACCTTTTTGGGAACCAGCAATTGATGAAGGTAGAGCGTTTTTCAATAAGTATTTTTCATAAGGTGGTTAAGATATGTGGGTATCAGTAGAACGGTATCTGTTTAACAAGATATATAACAAATTAAAAAGCAACCCTATCGTCAGTAAACAACTAGGCGGTAGGGTTTTTGATTGCGTTCAAAAAGACGCTGTTTACCCATATATCGTTGTGGGTGAAACAAACGTCACTAATAAAGAAACGACAACGAGTATGTTTGAAGATGTAGGCGTAACCCTACATGTGTATAGTCAAGCGAGAAATCGTGATGAAGCAGCACAAATCGTTCAGTTTTTAGGCTATGTGCTTAACACTGAATTTGAAATCGAACATTACTCATTTATTAAAAGTCGGATTGATACACAAGAAGTGATTACTGATATTGATCAGTACACGAAACACGGTATCATTCGGCTTGTTTTTAAATACAGACACAATACTTTACAAAGGAGTGTAACGAATGGCACAGAATAAATACATTGCAGCGCTACAAATTGCTGACAAAGATTTAGCGAGTCAGTTGAAAGAAGAAGATGCTATTCTGTTAGCTAGTTTAGCTGAAGGTGGACACACAATCAGTAATGATTTAGCTGAAATGATTACTGGTGGCAAAAAAGACTATAGCCGTAACTCTGTAGAAGAAGAAATCAAGTTAACTATTGACCGTGTACCTGGTGACAAAGGTCAAGAAGCTTTAAAAGAATCAGTTAAAAACTTCAAACAGTTACGTTTATGGATTTGGGAAGTTAAAAAACGTGATGGTAAACATCATGGTACTTTCGCTTATGTAATTGTAGAAGAACACGAATGGTCATTTGATGATGAAGATGACAAAATCGAAATCACTGCAAAAGTTAAATTTAACAGTGCAGATGGTTCTGTTGACTCACTTCCTCCTGAATGGCTTAACCCTAGTGCTTCTGCTCCAACAGTTGAATTTGAAGGTATGGGCGAATATTCCGGCTCATACGAAGATCGTACACCTAGTGCTGGTGCATAAGCTTTACGAGGGCATTAAGCCCTCTATTTTTTTGTACAAAATAACAGAAAGAGGTTAAAGAATGACTGAAAATACAATCAATCCTATTACTGAATTAGAAATTAATGGAGAAGAAGTCGAAGCTAAAGCGACTTTCTTATTCGATAAAGCGGCTAAGAAATTTGCTAAAGACGAGCAAGACGAAAATGGTAAAACAACTAAAGTGTCTGGTTTTAATGCTATCTATAACGGTATTTTAGAACGTGATCCAATCGCAATTGCAGACTTCTGGGAATGTGCAACAGCTTATCTAGGTAAGAATGCACCTAAACGTGAAGATATCGAAAGAACATTGATGGATGTTATCGAAGAAAAACAAGACTCTATCGAATTATTACAAGGTGCTTTGCAAGTTTTAAATCATAGTGGTTTTTTCAAGCAGAAATCACGTCTATTCTGGACACAAATGAACTCGGCTCCATCTATGGTGAAAGAAGAAGAGAAAGAGTCTACGAAGAACGGTATCGAGTTCATGAAGAACAATTACAAAGAAATCATGGGCGAGCTACCTTACTAGATTATTCGGAAATACGGCAGATAACCAGTCAATACATAGGCTATCTCCCTTATGATGAATTAATGAGTTTGACGCCTAATGAATGGAAAGACTGGGTTGTAGGTCGTAGATTGGCGTTACTTGATGAACAAGAAACTTTATTATTTGGTGCTCAAGCTAACGGTCTTGTACAAGCTGGTAAATCACTTAAACGATTACAGAAGCAGTTAGAGCGTGCAAGATACGAAGTACGTGGACAGTCAGAAGAATACGAACGTATGAAAGAACGTAAGTTAGCACATAACAAACGCATTAGAAATGTTCAGAAACAAGGTACACGACGCTTTATGAATTCATTACGTAATACTAGTCAAAGAGGAGGTTAGCTATGAACAAAAACTTTATGGCTCGTATATCGGCGATCATTACAGATTTCCAACGGAATATCAGAAAAGCTCAACGTATGGCAAAAACTGAAATACCCGATGAAATCGAAACACAAGTCGATGCCAACATAAGTAAATTTAAACGAGCCTTAAACACTGCAAAAGCAATGGCTCAACGTTGGCGAGAACATACCGTTGATATAGACGGTAACAACAACCCTATCAAACGAGCAATTGCAGTAGTTAAAGAGAAATTACAGCAATTAAGAGATAAAGAAGTAGATATTAAAGGTAACAACAACCCCTTAAAACGTTCAGTATTAGGTGCTAAAGCTATGCTTGCAACCTTACATGATAAAACGGTAAAAGTTAACTTTGATACAAGGGGAATGACAAGAGCTCAAGTATTAACTAGAGCTTTAAGTCAGTCTTTAGATGAATACGGCGACAAAATGGATAGATTAGCTACTCGTATTCGTACATTTGGTACTGTGTTTGGACAACAAATCAAAGGTGTGCTAATCGCTAGTTTTCAAGGTCTTATTCCTATTATAGCTGGTTTAGTACCCGCCATCATGGCAGTAGCTAACGCATTAGGCGTAGTTGCTGGTGGTGCATTAGGTGTAGCTGGTGCATTTGGTATTGCTGCAAGTGGTGCGTTTGCATTTGGTGCTATGGCAGTAAGCGCAATTAAGATGTTGAGTGATGGAACGTTAGAAGCAACAGCACAAACTAAACGTTATGAGGCTTCTTTAGAAGAAGTTCAATCAACATGGGAAAGTATTATCAAACAAAACCAAGCACAAATCTTCAATACGTTATCTAACGCTTTAGACACTGTTAACGTAGCTTTAGGGCGTATGAAACCATTCTTAGCAGGTATCTCTAAAGGAATGGAACAAGCGTCACAGAGTGTCTTAAAATGGGCTCAAAACAGTCAAACTGCTAGCAAATTCTTTAACATGATGAATACAACAGGTGTTAAGACATTCAACACATTATTAAGTGCTGCAGGACGTTTTGGTGACGGACTTATTAATGTATTCACTCAATTAGGTCCACTATTCTTATGGACTGCTAAAGGTTTAGATAATTTAGGTAAGAAGTTCCAAAACTGGGCTAACAGCATAGCAGGTCAGAACGCTATTAAGTCGTTTATTGAATACACTAAAACTAATTTACCTAAAATAGGTCAAATATTTGGCAATGTATTCATGGGTATTGGTAACTTGATGAAAGCGTTCGCTCAAAACAGTTCTAATATCTTTGATTGGCTAGTTAAAATGACTGCTAAGTTTAGAGAATGGTCTGAACAAGTTGGTAAATCTGAAGGGTTTAAAAAGTTTGTTCAGTATGTACAAGAGAATGGTCCAGTCATTATGGATCTAATCGGTAATATCGTAAGAGTGTTGGTTGCATTTGGCACTGCAATGGCACCAATAGCAAGTGTGATATTAAAAGTAGTAACAGCATTAGCTGGTTTCATAGCTAAGTTGTTTGAAACACACCCAGCTATAGCTCGAATGGTTGGTATAGGTATGATACTCGGTGGTATGTTGTGGGCTTTACTAGCACCAATCATCGCAGTAGGTACATTATTAGAAACATTCTTTAGTAGTAGTCTATTCAAAGCTATGACTAAAATGTTAGCTTTTGCTAGAAACACTCAAATACTTAGAAGTGCATTAAACTTAGTAAAAATAGCTTTCAGGCTCCTTATGAGCCCTATTAGTACAATTATGCGTATCTTACCTATGTTAAGTGGTGCTTTCCAAGCATTGGGTGTAGCTATAGGTGCGATTTCATGGCCTGTATTGGCTATCATAGGCGTTATCGTTGCTTTAATAGGTATTATTGTTTGGTTATGGAAAACAAACGAGAATTTCAGAAAAACTTGTGTTGAAGCTTGGAACACAATTAAAGATACGATAATGAACGCTGTAAAAACAGTGATTAACTGGTTTAATCAGTTCAGAGCGTCTATCGAACAAACGCTACAACCAATTATGCCTATCTTACAAATGTTAGGACAAGTTGCAAACCAAGTTCTCGGCTTCTTATTCATCAGCCTTATCAATGGTTTAGTAACTGCTTTCCAATCTCTTTGGACTGTGATTTCAGTAGTATTCACTGCGATAGGTGGAATACTACAAGCTGCTACGCAATTGATTTTCGGTTTGTTTACTGCATTAATACAGCTCCTTACCGGAGATTTTTCTGGCGCTTGGCTAACTTTACAAACTACGATTTCTAATGTAATGACTACGATTTGGAATACTTTAGTATCAATTTGGAACCAGATTTCTAACTTCATATTCAACGTTTTGAACAGAATACTTGGTACTAATATCACAAGTTGGAATCAAATTTGGTCTGTGATTTCAGGCGCAGTTACTAGAATTTGGAACACGGTGTCAAGTTGGTTTTCACGTGTAGTTTCAACCGTTGCTCAAAAAATGATGCAAGCACTCAGTCGTATCATTTCTGGTGGTGCACAATGGGTTTCAAGTATCATTTCTGCAATGAGTAGATTTTTACAAGCAGTAGTTAGTGGTTTCTTCAGAGTGGTTGGCGCTGTTGGAAATGGCATGACAACTGCATTAAATCGAGCTCGAAGTTTTATTGGAGGTTTCTTTCAAGCAGGTGTTGATATGATAGCTGGAATGATTAGAGGTATCGTTCAAAAAGCTAAAGATTTAGCAGCAGCTGCATGGAACGCTGCAAAAGGTGCATTGAACGCTGCAAAAAGTGCTTTGGATAGTCATTCTCCTTCTCGTAAATTCATACAACTAGGTAATGATAGTATGACTGGATTAGGTATGGGTATCTCTGAATATGCAGGAAAAGCTGCAAGAGAAAGTAAATTAGCGGCGTTAAAAGTTATGGATGCCTTCAACGCAGACTTAAAACCGGACTTTTTAGAAGAAGGATTGGCTGGTTTAGGAAATTCTTTCGATGCACATATGAGTAAAGACGTACGCCATAGCATGCAAGAGAACAATAAACCTATCGTCAACGTGACTGTTCGCAATGAGTCAGATATACCAGCTATTAAATCATACATTGAAGATTCCAACTCAAAAGACGCAAGTTTCGGATTATTTTAAAGGAGTGATTGTTAATTGATATTACATGATGTTGAGGTATACAAAAATAAAGAACGTTTGCGTATTAGTAACAATCGCTTTACTGGTACTGCGTTGAGAGTTGTTTCTTACGATGTTAAAGGTGCAGGCTATGACCGAAAGTTTGATGAAATTGATCGTGTTAACGGTAGATTTCATAATGCTACTAAAGAAGAAAAGAAAAGTATATCTATGACGGTTAGGTACGATGTAGAAAAGATAGCTTATGCTTCTCATTTAAAAGCGAACATACAAGCCATGCTAAGAGGTCATTTTTATCTTAGAGAATTAGCAGCATCTGAAAGTGAAATTAAATTCGAGAATATATTCGAACCTAAGGAACAATCTTTTGAACTAGAATATGTTGACGGTAGGCAGATACTTGTTGGCTTAGTTAATGAAGTGTCATTCGATACTACTAAAACGTCAGGTGAATTCACACTAGATTTCGAAACGATTGAATTACCATACTTTGAGAGTATTGGGTATAGTACAGATTTAGAAAAAGAGAGTGGTAATTTGAATAAATGGGGTATCCCAGACAAAAACCCGTTCAACACATCTCATAAAGAACGTAGATACACATTCTATGATACTAAAGTGGGCGATGTATATTACGGTGGTACAGCTGAAATAAATCAATTTAACCAAGATAGTGTTGTAGAAATGGTTCTAGGAGAAAACGTTAGCAAAAAAGATAGTGACGGTTTCAACTTCTACATGACACATAGCGACATTATGAAAATAAGTGGTTTAGAGTTGAAAGCAGGAGATGTTATAAAATTTGACGGTATCCATGTATATCGTAATAACTTACGTATTGATGATTACAACAAGACAAAACAACAACCTGTATTAACGCCTGGTTGGAACACTTTCCATACTACTAAGAAACTTCAAAAAATCACGTTTAAACACAAAAGATATTACTTGTAAGGAGGTTGCTTAATTGCCAATATTATTAAAAACGTTACAGGGCATTGGGCAATCCCTACCTGTAGAAACAAAATTAAACGAGAAATTAAATGAAGATGGCTCCTTAGAAATAGAAATGGTAGAAAACAAAGCTACATTTGACGCTATAGGGGCTATTACTAAAATGTGGACGATTACAGGTGTTGGTGGTGCAGATGACCTTAATGAATACCGTATCGTTATGTTAGACAAAACAACTGTAGGTCAAAAGGAAAAGTTAACAATCAAAGCGCGTCCTGTTGAATTAGATGACCTAAACAATTTAAGGGTGTACGAAGTATATAATGGTAGTTTTACAGGAAAAAGCTACTTTGATTTAGTTTTTAAAGATACTGGATATAAGTACGAATTACACGCTAAGGTTTCATCTTCTAGGTTTGAAAATCTAGGTAACCACGACACTAATTTAGAATTATTCAAAAAAGGTTTGGAAAGATATAACTTAGAATATGAATATAACGCCAAAACAAAGACGTTTCATTTATATGATATTGTTCAAAGAAAAGCTAACTATTACATTAAAGCAGGTGTCAATGCTAATAATGTAAAAGTTCAAGAAGATGCTTCTAAATGTTACACATACATTAGAGGGTATGGTGGCTTTGATGAGCAACAAACTTTCAACGAAGCTAGCTTGCAATATGAGTATACACACCCCTTAGCTGACTTAATAGGCAAACGCCATGCACCACCTGTTATAGATGGACGCATAACTAAAGGGGATACACTGAAAAAAGCTATGGAGTTAGTTATACAAGAAAGTTTAAAAACATCTGTAACACTAGATTTCATTTCTTTGCAAAAACATTTTAAAGAAGCAGTACCTAGAGTTGGGGATATTGTGAATGTAATTGATGATTTAATAGGTTTAAATGAGTTTGTTAGAATTATCGAAATCACTACACAACGAGATATTAACAACAAGATTATAAAACAAGATGTAGTACTTGGGGAATTCAGATTACAAGATAGATATATGAAAGCAGTAAATACTGCTGCAAATTATGTTAAAGCTATTAAGTCTAACAAATCTGATCCAGCTAAAGACCTAAGGATGATTCAAGCTCAAAACAACGCAAATACTAAGACTGCACAAGATTTGCAGAAGAAAACCGATGAAATAAAAAGAAGATTAGAAAGCGCGCATGCTAAGAGTGTTACAACTGCAAACGGTACTATTGTTCACGACTTTACACCTAAGTCTAAGATTAGGAAAGTTAAAACAATAGGTACTATTGGAGATTCTGTAGCTAAAGGTACTGGCGCTAAAACTAACTTTACGCAAATGTTAGCTAAGAAGATAAAGGCTAAATCAACAAACTTAGCTGTTAGTGGTGCGACAATGAGCACAAGCAAAGATAATAGCATATATGAACAAGCGACTAAAATTAAAGGTGATTTAATCATTGTTCAAGGTACAGATGACGACTGGACAAACGATATTAAGATAGGCACTGATAAAACGGATACTAAAACGTTTTACGGTGCCTTTTATAGTGCTATCACTAAAATCAAGAGTAATAACCCTAACTCTAAAATAATTGTTATGACACCTACTAAACAATGTTATATAAAAGACGGCAAAACCGTAAGAAAAGACACTACTAAGAACGATTTAGGTCATACTTTAGCTGATTATGTAGATGTTCAAATAGACGCTTGTAACGAACTGGATATACCTGTGTATGACGCTTATCATTCAACACAATTCAAACCCAATATACCTTCGTACAGAAAATCGAGTATGCCTGACGGGGTACACCCTAATGAAAAAGGGCACGAGGTCATTATGTATGAATTGATTAAAAACTTTTATGGTTTTTATGGCTAAGGAGGTCAAAAAAATTGAAATTAGATAACTTAATTACGAAACTTCACTCGTACTTTAGTCAAAAGTTTGTAAGTCAACTTGAGAATAACTTCGAACAAATAAAATACTGGACTAATAAAAGTGATGATAGCTTTAACGAGCATTTAACCACTCAAAAAAATGCGCATACAACTGATCAAATCAAACACAAAACTACAAAAGGTAAAGATGTTGTATTATCTAATCATGAAAATTATCAAGATGAACTTATTGAACATCTTGTGTTAGGACATAATGGAGATGGAATACAAGAATTAAGAGCAAGTCACACATCAATGGACGCTCAAAGTTTCGATTCTTTACACCAACGTCTATATCACGACTTTTTAAGAGAAAGTAACGCTAGAGAAGAACTAAGAGCCGACTTAACCAAGAAAATACAACGTATTGTTAATGTTGATGATTTCGGAGGAGATCCAACAGGACAAAAAGACAGTACAAAGGCATTTCAAGACGCATTAGGTAACGGCAATGTACAGGTAACTATGAGTGGCGGTACTTACCTTACAACAGGTATTAAAATGCCTAACAACTCTCGTTTGGTAGGACAAGGTAAAGACATTACTACTATTAAGCTAATGGATAAAACACCAGCAGAGAACATAGGTATCACTAACTTAAAAATGAGTGGCGGAGCTGAAAACATTTCTTTAGAAAGTTTTTCGTTCAATGGGAATAAGTTTAGACAAAATAAAACACTTAAAGCTACCGGTGGCTCTCGTTCATCTAACATTAGATTTGCGGGTGTAACTAATGGATATATCTATAACGTTAAATCATATGACGCTTTACTACACTGTATCGATGTAACATATGCAAATGACAATTATTACTACGAAGGCGATGGAAACAGAGTGCCTTACGCATTAGAAAGTAAGCATATTCATATTGATAATTGTGAGGCATATGGTTGCGGAGATGATGGTATCACTACCCATCACTCTCGTTACATTACAATTTCTAATTGTTATGCACATACACCAACAGGTGGAAGTAATAACAATGGTATAGAAATTGACGATGGCTCACAATATGTGTTCTTATCAAACAACAGAACCAAAGGTAACTTCGGTGGTTTAGAAATCAAAGCACACAGTAACACAAGTGCTGCAAGTGGCGTATTCGTTAACGGTCACGTATCAATCGAAGATACAAGAGCTTACAACATTCGACACATCGGTCATCATAGAGCTAAAACGGACAATAAAAGTTTGACTGCTTATGACGTGGTGCTAAATAATTGCTTAGCTTTAAACCCTAAATACAATGGTGTGTATCCAGGCTCAACACCTAGAGCATTATTAATCAGTGCTTATAGAAATGTTTCTGTAAATAACTTTACAGCTATAGGTGATAGTGATTTCGGAAAATTAGAAGGTGGAAAACTAGATAAAAAACAACCAGCAATAGCCATCCAATTCATGTCCGAAAACATCTCGCTTAATAATATTAATGTGCGTAACTTTAAAAATGCAGAAGTAGATATTAGATTATTTGGCGGAGATAATAGACCGTCTAGAGTATCACTAAATAACATAAATATTTGGAATTCATCTAACAATATCGGTATCGGTGTTGGAAGTAAAATATACGACACTAAAATAACTAATTGTAACTTACACGGCAATGGTTCAGGTATAGGATTACGTTTGACAAATAACCACGCTATGATTAGCGGCGTCACAGCTGATAATTATTCAACTTCTGCATGGATAGCAGGAGAAAAGTACGACACACCACCTACAGTAGGAAAAGGCGGTGCTAGTATAGCGTCTACAGGAAGTGCTGGTGTAGCAAACGCTAGTGCAGTTATTGCATCTACAGGTGGTTCGAAAGCATACAGTAATCGTAGCTTTGTATTAGGTTCTGGTGCTAACTCCAAATCTTATGGTTCACGTAGCGGTATTATCAATTCACTTAATTCTGAAACTGATAAAAAAGGCCATACACAACTGATTATGAATAGTAATCGTGTTAAGTCACCTGGTAACTATCATGTTGTCGCTGGATATGGTTCTAGTGGTAATGCTTCTACATCTAACATTAAATTTGATTTAAGCACTTATTCAGGAAACTTAACTTTAGCCGGTCAACTTAAACAAGATAGTGCCGATATCGCAGAGTTATTTGAGTCACAAAATGGATTAGCAATCGATTTAGGAACTATCGTTACATTAGACGGCGATAAGATAAGAAAAGCGCAACCTAATGACACACCAATTGGCGTTATATCTGGAACTGCCGCGTTGGTAGCGAACGAAAAAACGTTCCACCACAAAGATAGATTTCTTAAAAACGAATATGGTGTGACTATCACGAATAGAAAACAAGTTGAATTTGTAGATGATGAGGGCAACGTTTCTTTCGAATGGCGTGACATACCAGTAGAAAACCCTGAATATAACGACAAAATCGATTATCAATCACGTTCAGAAAGACCTGAATGGAATGTAGTCGGATTATTAGGTCAAATCTACACAAACATTGAGAAAGACGTTATACCAGGCGACTATATCAACGGTAGAGCAGGTGTAGGATATAAAGATAATGTGAATGGTAAAGGCAGAGTCATGAAGATAACTTCTGAATACACTGAAGAACGTGGCTGTGCAATAGCATTAGTATTGTGGGGTGCTAAATAATGGAATTAGAAAAAGTAGGTAAACTTGATTTAAATGAAGAACCATATTTACAACCGATATCTAATAGAGGTATCGGTTTTTATAATCTCGATAAAAATACTGCTAAATTTCAATTTGTAGTACAAAAAGACAACAAACCTTTGTTAATCAGCGATAAGAACGTTAAAGGTTATGCTTTCTTTAAAGCTGCGAACGGAACAGAAGAAAAACGACCTAGTACATCGGGTGTATTAGACGTAGAGTTCATTGATCCAATGAAAGGATTAATAGGCATTACGGTACCTCAATGGTTTCTGAAAAATGTTGTCGATTCTGAAGTGTTGGGTGAAATTTACTTATCACTCAATGATGTGAATAACGTAGGGAAAGACGACACTGTTGTGTTAGGTACTTTTAAATTCACGGTACGCGACAGTCTTATCAATCAAATAGAAAGCGACATTAAAGTATCTTATATTCGCATGTTTGATGATTTGCGTTCGGAATTAGAAAAGAAAGTGCAACAACTTAAGCAAGATATAGGCGATACACAAACGTTGATTGAATCTATTAAGCAAACAGCTGAAGAATACCTCATTAAAATAAACAAGGCTCAAGCAGACGCTATTGTTTCAATTACAGACGCATTATTGTCGTCTAACCAAAGCATTGACTTAGAGAGAGAAGAAGCGTTAAGACAAATAGATGCTAAACGTGACGCTATCAAGACGGATTATGATTTAGCTTCAGATACATTCCAAAAAATTTATGATAGCAATGTGGACGCTTTTAATTCAAATGTTAATCAAGCTAACACAACAATTGATGAAAAGCTACAAACATTTAATGAAACCCTTGAAAGAGATGGCTTTACTACTCCTGAATATGTAGAAAGTAAGTTTACAGAAAAGGATTGGCAAAAATTTAAATTAACAAATGATGATGGTACTAATTTTTATGATGCTAACCTACAAATAGATTTCGATAATAACGAACAATTAATGTCTTTACCGATAGGAACTAGATATGTTGTTCTTACTTTGAACAACCCAACTGGAACAAATAATAATGGGTGGTTAACAAAGTATAAAAGAAATGGAGATGCAGTTCTAATACAATACCAACCTTACAATTCAACTGTAATCTACCAAAAAAGATTTTATAAGAGTTGGAGTGGTTGGGAACGTGTCGGTTCAGATGTTGTAGATACTGGTTGGATTGATTTACAACTAGTGAACAGTGCATCACCTCATAACGACTTAGTTACTAAGGGTGGCTTCACTAGTGCGTACAGAACAATTACACAAAATGGAGTTACTAAGAAAATGTTACGCATTAATGCTACAACGATTAAACATGGACAGACCATTGCACTTTTACCTAAAGAATTCGTCAAAAACTTAATGTTTTTCTCAATAAGTGCACCTAGAAACAAAAATAGTGGACGTATTTCGTTGAACACATCAGGAACAGTGAATTTTGACGCTACTGTAGATCCATCAGCGTGGACTGATACAGATTATATTTACGGTCAATATGAATGGACGGAGTGATGAAATGAAAGTAGTTTATTTATGGAAAAATGGACAAGCAATTATTGTTCACAAAAACGAAGAAGATGAATATGTTTATCCTGATGAAAAATGGACTGAGAACAAACCTCCTCAAGGTATTATCTTACCTTGCTATTATGACGGTAAACAATGGGTTGGACAAACCCAAGATGAGCTAGAAAAGATGTTGCCTGAAGTAGAAATTCCTGTTGATGACAAAGATATTGCTATAGCTAAATTAACGAGCTTAGTTGTCGATTTACAAGAAGAGGTTATGAGTTTGAAGCAGAACATCGCACTAATAACTGAAGAACGAGCAAATCAAAAATTGGGGGAAGGATAATATGGATAAAGTAGTAATCGATTTATATAAGAAAAAATTATACACTGACGAAACTTTCAAAAAGTTTGTTAGAGTTGGTTGGATTACTCCGGAGCAATTCAAAGAAACTACAGGTAAAGATTACGAACCGCAAGTTAAATAACTTGTGGTTTTTATTTTAAGTGAAGTAGGTGTTTGTATGACAGAAAGTAGCCAAAGAGGAGATTATGAACGACGTATAAAAAGGTTGGAAGATAACGACGAAAAAATCTTCGACTCTTTGGAAAAGATTAAAGATGGACAACACAGTCAAAATTTGATTAATCAAAAAATGAATTTTACTTTAGATTCGATAAATAGAGAAAGGGAGTTAGAAAAAGAAAACAAAAAAGAAAGTAAAGAAGATATCAAAAAGATTAAATTCTGGGTTTTAGGACTTGTCGGTACGATTATTTCAACCTTAATCATAACGACTGTCAAAATGATATTTGGTCTTTAAAGGAGGTGAGTTACCATGTTCGGATTATTTTTAGGCGCAAGTTTTTGGGAATGTTTCTGGTTTGGTAAATGTAAATAATTAAGAAACAAAGCCGGCTTTTTAGTCGGCTTTTTATTATCCCAGAAATGAGGTGGATATATGGGATTACCTAGTCCTAAAAGAAGAAAACCTACTGCTTCGGAAGTTGCAGCATGGGCAAAAAGAATGATAGGTCATAGAATAGACATCGACCGAGCAAATGGCCCGCAATGTTGGGATTTACCTAACTATATATTCCGTAAATATTGGGGATTTACAACGTGGGGCAATGCTGTACACATGGCATATTATAAGTACCCTAAAGGGTTTAAGTTTTACAGGAATACCAAGAATTTCGTTCCACTTCCAGGTGATATAGCTGTGTGGCATCCAGGAAACGGTATAGGATATGCAGGACATACAGCCATAGTTGTTGGACCATCAAATAAGAATTATTTCTATAGTTGTGACCAAAACTGGGTTCACTCAGAGAGACCGCCAAACTATGCTTGGGGAAGTCCTGGAGCTTTAGTAAAACATAGCTATACAAGTGTAACCGGCTTTGTGAGACCTCCATATTCAAAAGAAACTACAAAGCCTAAGGTACCTAGTAATGTTAAACCTAATGCTAAAGCAACGGTTAGCACTGCAACAACAACTACAGGCGAAGCTAAGAAACCATATTTTAAAGAAATAACTCGAGTTTCCTATACGTCATTCGCATATGATTTAGACGATGATTTGGAATATATTTATCATTATATGGTTGAAGGTCAAAAGTTGATAGGGAAAGTAAAAGGTATATATATCAAAGAGAGTACACATATGCGTTCTGTTGAAGAATTGTATTTACAACGTAATAAATACGTGAATGAAGATGAATACCCTCATGTATATATAGACCGTGAGCGTGTATGGACGCCTCGACCTGATTCTGAAGAAGCACCTGAACATCCAGGTTGGCTTGTTATGGAAGTTTGTGGAGGGCAAACAGAGAGTAAACGTCAATTCATGCTCAATCAAATCAGAGCTTTAATCTACGGCGTTTGGTTGCTAAGTTGGAGTAAGGTAAAACTTTCTGAATCGTCAATCAAAGCAGATCCTAACATATGGCGTTCTATGAAAGATTTAATCAATTACGACTTAATCAAAAATGGTATTCCTGATGAAAGTAAATATAAAGAAGTCGAGAAGAAAATTATCGGTTTATATTTGAAAAGAGATAAATTACTTACAGAAACAATTACTACAACAACTACAAAGACAACTATAAAGATTAAGCCTAAAACTTCGGTCGACAATCCTTCACAGAACGATAAGTCGACAGGCAAAACGACAAACAGAACTTCAAATAAACCTCGTGTAGTTGTAGAGAAAAGTAAATATACTTTCCAGCAAGCGCTTAATGCACAAATGGCTCATGGCAAGCCTCAAAAATCTTATAGTTGGGGTTGGGGTAATGCTTCTAGGTCACAAACAAGTAAGTATATGAATCCTAACACTATATGGAATAGTTCTGTACAAAGGTATCAAATGTTGGATTTAGGTAAGTATCAAGGTATACCAGTAAGTAAGTTGAATAAGATACTTAAAGATAAAGGTACATTATCTGGACAAGGTAAAGCTTTTGCAGACGGTTGTAAGAAGTACAATGTAAATGAAATTTACTTAATTGCTCACGCTTTCTTAGAAAGTGGATATGGTCGCAGTAACTATGCTAGTGGACGTTATGGTATTTACAATTACTTTGGTATTGCAGCATATGACAATAACCCTAATGCTTCTATAGCATACGCCAAACGACAAGGTTGGACGAGTCCACGTAACGGTATTATAGGTGGTGCTAAGTTCGTTAGGAAGCAATTCTTTAATCAAGGAAAGAACACTCTATACCGAATGCGTTGGAATCCTAAAAATCCAGGCTATATGCAGTACGCTACTGCTATTGAGTGGTGTAATTTCCAAGCAACAACAATAAATAGTTTATACAAAAAAGTAGGATTAAAAGGTATGTACTACATTCGCGATAAATATAGATAAAAGGCTACCCACTGTCAGTGAGTAGCCTTTAATAATTGAAAGAGGTGTGTATATGTTACAAAAACTTACAGATGTTGCTACTAATATAAATGTTAGTACAGCTGAGAACGGTTTTATTGGCGCTAATTTTTATACAGAAGATGACGGATCAGCTTATATAAGAATCACTATCAGAGATAACAACGAAGTGTTAGATTTTAACAAAACTGATATGACTCCTCGTTTAGATTTGTTTAGTTCAGATGGCTCTATATTCACCAATGAACCGTTAGAGGTTATCTTACCTGAATACGGCGTTATACAATATAAGGTTTCTGACAATGTCATTAAACATGCAGGGAAAGTAGACGCGAAATTATTCTTAGCTAATAAAAAAGACAGTGTGCACGTAGCTAACTTTTATTTCACTATTACAGACAGTGGAATGACCGGACCGATTGGCAAAGAAATACATGTAGATTCATTACAAGATTTAGTTAGAAATGTTATGAAAGAGAATGCTATAGGATTATTAGATGATAATTTTAAAGATAAGTTAGAAAATGATTTAAAGGTATATGTGAAAGAAAATTCAGATACATTTAAAGGGGAGCAAGGTATTCAAGGACCTCAAGGCGTTCAAGGAGAAACTGGGATACAAGGTCCTAAAGGTGACAAAGGTGATAAAGGAGCAGATGGAATAAATGGCGAAATGGGTCCAGTAGGTCCAATGGGTCCAAAAGGCGATACCGGAGATAAAGGGGAGCAAGGCAAACAAGGTCCACCGGGAAAAACACCAACTTTACCAGATTTTACAAATTGGCAGAAATATAAGTTTTCTTCGGACAACGGCGAAAGTGTTTCAGTAGATTTAAATAATGATGCAAATAATTTAGATAAATTGACACCAGGGTTTTACTATTTTTCGAACACGCCTGGTTTGCCATCTAATCAAAATGTTGCAGGTACTGCATTAGTAATAAAAAGAGATAAAAATTCAGTGAAACAAATTTTCTTCTTCCCTTACACAACAAACGCAATTTACATTAATAGTTATTATACGGAATGGAGTGGTTGGCAAATTGTAGGTAGCATCCAACAAAGTGATACTGGTTGGATTCCACTAGCAATTAAAAATGACTATGAAATAATCACTGACCTAAATTATGAACAGTCTTATCGTGTGATTGATTATGGTAATTTTAAAAAAGTATCTGTTCGCTTAGGTGTAATTGATAATTCGCCATCAACACAAAGCGTTGTTGCATCTATCCCTAAAGAACTCAACCCATACGATGTTTTTGGTTATGGAGTGTCAACTAATCAAGCGAATCCTGTAAGAGTAACAATAGTTGAGGGCGATATAATGTTACAATCTGATACTTTCTCCGATTCTATTAACACTTACTATCAAGGAGAATGGATAATATAGGAGTGAAAAAAATGTACAAACAAATTTTTAAAAAGACGAATGGTAAACCTGAATTAATTAAATCAATAGAAGACGAAGAAACTGGAAAAGAATACTTTGATTATAACGAATCAGAATATACAACAGAAATACCACCTTCGAATTTATACGAACCTATTTATTTTGAAAACGGTAAATGGAAAGGTGCTACTAGAGAAGAATATCTAAAAAGACAACCTAAAGTCGAAATTGAAGAAATACCCGACGAGAAAGATGCTTTAATAGCTGATTTAACATTACAATTAATAGAAACACAAGAAGAGTTAAACGATGTAAGAAAAGATATATCTGGTTTAACTATACAATTGTTAGGAGGAACTACTGATGCATGATATCGGAGTTAAATACTACAAAATGGGATATTACACAAACGAACAGTTTGCTTTATTTGTTAAAAGAGGATTTGTAACGCCTGAAGAATATTTAGAGTTAACTGGTGTTGAATACGATCCCGAAAAAGCACATGCGTAGAATTTATTAAGAGTCGACGTTTTATGTCGGCTCTTTAATTTATCTAAAGGAGATGTTTTTTTGAAAATTAACTGGATTAATCGTTTTAAAAACGGAACAACATTAACAGCTTTAGTTGGTGCAGTATTATTATTTGCTAAACAAGTAACCGAAGCATTTGGTATAGATATATCTAGTCAACTTGAAACAATCAGTAGTATTCTGGGAAGTATTATTACAATACTT
Source organism: Staphylococcus sp. GW823-FHT05F06 (assembly GCF_058795495.1). Taxonomy (NCBI): domain Bacteria; kingdom Bacillati; phylum Bacillota; class Bacilli; order Caryophanales; family Staphylococcaceae; genus Staphylococcus; species Staphylococcus sp. GW823-FHT05F06. Next base: position 81,069 of record NZ_JBXAHW010000005.1, read on the forward strand.
GTAGCTTTAGGTATTGTTACAAACCCTAACACTAAAGGTGTTGCTGATGCTGGTATTGACCTAGAACTAAATAAACCGCGTAATCAAAAAACGCACCCTGTACAGTTTAAAAGTGAGTCAGGCGCAGTGAAACCTGAAGTTTTCGACACTAATGAACCGTTTACTGATGATTCTGATGAAGAAGAATTCGAATTTAATAATGATGGAGGAGGAGCTCCAGATGAAAACACAATCTCAAATCAATAAACGTTTAAGAGATTATAAAAACGGTGTAGTAGATAGTCCGTATCGAGTGAAAGTATGGACGAGTTATGACGCTTCTTTTGGTGCTATGGAACCAGGATGCATTGATAAAGATCGTGCTTATCACGCACAGTGTATGGACTTGGCGATAGATTATGTAATGTGGTTAACTGATAATCAAACAGAGATGTGGGGCGATGCTAAAAGCTCTATAAAAAACAAATTCCCTAAAGGGTGGAAGATTGTAGAAAACAAACCGTCAACGATACCCAAAAAAGGTTGGATAGCTGTATATACAGCTGGAACCTATTCACGTTATGGGCACATTGGTATAGTATATAATGGCGGTAATACGAATAGCTTCCAAATTTTAGAACAAAATTGGAATGGTTGGGCTAATAAAAAACCTAGCTTGCGATGGGATAACTACTATGGTTTAACACATTTTATAGTCCCTCCAATAGCAAAAGAAGTAGAAGCACCTAAAAAAGATGCAAAATCAGCTCCTAAACAGTCAGTTAAGGAAAATAGTAGCATCAAAGTCAACACTAATCATATAAAAGGTTGGACTATGACTAAGAGAGGTCGTAAACCTAAAGGTGTAGTCATTCATAATGATGCCGGCACAATGAATTCAAAACAATACTACAACAATCTAGTCAACGCTGATTACAATAGATTAGCAAGAGGCATAGCTCACGCATACGCTGATAGAAACGGTATTTGGGAATCTATATCAGAAGATAGAATTGCTTGGCATGTATCAGATGGTGTTCAACCAGGTTCAGGTAATTTTGAATTCTACGGAATTGAAGTTAATCAATCAATGTATGTAAGCGATAAAGATTTTCTTAAAAATGAACAAACAGCTCTTAAATTCGCAGCGCATAAACTTAAAAAGTGGGGGTTACCAGCTAACAGAAATACTGTTCGTTTACACAATGAATTTAGTTATACAGCTTGTCCTCATCGTTCAGCTAAATTGCATACTGGTATTGATCCAACAAAACAAGCATGGACTAAGGCAACACAACTTAAGTTAAAAGATTACTTCATTAAACAAATTAGGGCATATATGAAAGGCGATACACCTAAGGTTACTACAGTTAAAAATAAACCTGGTAGTGCTTCTACTCCTGCTAATAGACGAGATATGAATGGTTGGAAAATCAATAAGTATGGAACTTATTACAAATCAGAAGTAGCTCGCTTTACGCCAAACACGCCTATTAAAACTCATTATGTTGGACCGTTTAGAAGTTGCCCTGTGAGTGGCGTATTACAACCTGGACAAACGGTAAGATACGATACCGTATGTAAACAAGACGGTCACGTTTGGGTGAGTTACACAGCTTATAATGGTAAAGACGTTTGGTTAGCTGTGAGAACATGGAATAAAACAAATGATAGTTTAGGAAAATTGTGGGGTACAATCAATTAATCTGTTATAATGCAATTACCACGTCATTATACAAGGGTAGACGCTATGGCTACCCTTCTTATAAAATATAATTAATTATGTCTATAATATGAAGATGTTAGATTGATATTAAAAAAACATAGTTTAACACTACATTGGTTACACGGTCTGTGCTATAATTAAATTACATACAATTTAATCTTTTTTACTTCTTTATAATTTTCTCTACCACGTTCTTAATGGGCGTGGTTTTTTGTGTACACGTGTCAAATACGTGTCAAAATAGTTATACTCTTTTAGTTTTATTTAGAAAATAAATCTTTGAAAACACTGTATTTATGGCTATTTAGTTTTATTTAGAAATTTATTTTTATCCCTCCGTTTCCGTTATTTGTTTATACCTCGTTAAATCTCGTGAAACAAAACGTTGATTTGACGGGGTTTTGTTATATCTTGTTATCTATCGTTAAACCTCGTAAGTTAAACTAAACGTTCCTCTATATTGTTAAATTGATAAAAACGCCCCTCGCAATATTAAATTACGTTTCCGTTCATTAATAAAAATCAGTTTAATTCTGATTAACTAAATTACGCTAGAACGTTGATATATCAGCGTTCTTTTTTATTTTGTTGAAAATCTGTAAAAGTCTATTTTAAATATTTTGATTAATGCGTAGTCAATATTGATTAAATTAAAGACAAGTTGTCTGGTTCGTTGAGCACTTAAAAATATATTATACTATCGGGCATTGCAACTTCTTCACCTTTTAATACTTCTAATAAATGACTATAAACACGCCAAGTAATTTCAATATTTGCATGACCTAGTCTTTTCTGTAATGACGCTTATAATGGTTTAAATCCATTATAAGCGATATTTTTTGCTCTCGGCAGAGCACATGTATTAATGACTTATTGAAAATAAGTCTTGTCTGTTAGACTTTTAATTATAAAATACACGCAAAACCTTTATGTATAGGAGCGATTTTAATATGTCTTATTCGATTATCAAAGTAGAAAAATTTAATTATGAAAATGAAGATATAGACCATTCAAAAAAACATCTAAATTATGATTTGATAAATGACTAAAAACAAAATTTTAATGATTTGATTGATGAAAAAATTGAGCGGAACTATACAGGCAAAAGAAAAATTAGAAAAGACGCAGTAAAACATATAGACGGTATGATTACATCAGATAATAAATTTTTTAGTAATCAGACACTAGCAAATAAAAAATTTTTTGAACAGGCTAAAGAATTTTTAGAACAAGAATACGGGAAAGATAATTTGTTATACGCAAAGCTTCATATGGACAAACGCCTCACGTGCACTTTGAAATTGTACCAATTACAGAAGATGGACGATTAAGTGCTAAAGATGTTGTAGGTAATAAAAAAGCATTAGCAAGCTTTCAAGATAAATTTAATGAGTATGTAAATGAACGTGGTTATGAATTAGAAAGAGGAACTTCAATAGAATTAACAAATAGACAACACAATCAAGTTAATAGTTATAAACAAAAAACAGAATATCATAAGAAAGAATATGAACGTGAGGGATAAAATTTAGCCCATATAAAACAAAATAACGAAGAATTGATACAATAAGACTACTTAAAATCACTAGAAACGCTTAGAAAGTCTTTGAACGATCCATATGAGGTTGAAACAGAAAAAGTAGGCGGTTTGTTTGATAAAGAATTACAAGAGACTGCGAATGTTGTTATAAACAAAGATGAATTTAATCAGTTTCAAGAGTAATAAAAATAGCACAAAGAATTATGGAAGATTACGAATGTATAAAATCTGTAAGCGCCTTAGAAGATAAAGAGAAGGAAATACGAGAGAAAGATGATTTATTAAATAAAGCAGTTGAGTGTATTGAAAATATAGACGATAATTTCAACCGACTTTACGAAATGGCAAAGCCATTTAAAGAGAATGTAGAAATAGTGTTAAAGCTTTTAAAAATCTTACTAAAAGAGCTAGAAAGAGTTTTATGAAGAAACACATTTGAGGAAAGAGTTAATAAGTTAACAGAAGATGAACCAAAACTAAATGGGTTAGCAGGACACTTAGATAAACAAATGAACCCAGAATTCTATTCAGAGCTAGAACAAATACAAGAACAAAAGAATCAAAAACGGATAGAGGTATGCATTTATAACATGCACATATAGTTGTTTAAAATTCTGAATTTTGTTAATATTACGATAAATAAAAAGCAGTGTTTTCAAAAGAGATAAGGAAAGAGTTAAAACCTTTAATAAAAAAGAACAATTATAATAACGTGATTGCGTTATTATTTGATTGGTTTGTTATTTTTAGTAGTATTTTAATTTCTGTAACTTTTAATAACATTTTGATCTATCTTGTAGCTATTATATTAATTGGTAGTAGAATGAGAGCATTTGATAATTTAATGCATGAAGCTTGTCATCGATCTTTATTTACAAATAAGTTTTGGAATAAATGGATAGCTTGTTTATTCGTTGCATTTTCAGTATTTACTAGTTATACAGCATATTGTAATTCACATTTTCAACATCATAGAAATTTATGGGATGAAGAGAATGATCCTGACACTAAAAGATATAGATTGGTTGGTTTAGATAAGCCACAGAAGAGTACAAAAATGTTTGTAAAGAATCACATAGTAAAAGTTCTCTTGTTATTTCATGTACCTAAATACATAGTCGGTACTGTATCAGCTAACCTATATACTAAAGAGGTTCCAAAATCTGAAATTTGGGTTAAAAATATTTTCTGGATTGCTATTATTACTTCATCAGTTATTTTTAATTTTTGGCTGTATCTTATATTGTATTGGCTAATTCCAATTTTAACAACGTTTCAGATTATAAGATATTGGGCAGAAATGGCAGAACATTCAGGTTTAAATAATAAAAGTGAGTTAACTGCTAGTAGGAATACTTTTGGTATGCCATGGACTATTTTTATTTTTCACCCACATCATGATAATTATCATTTAGTTCATCATTTATTCCCAGCTATACCTCACTATAATTTAAAAAAGGCACATGAAATTTTGATGAAAGATACAGCATATCGAAATGCTCATCATTGTACTGGCTTTTTTAAAACTACATTGCCTGGCTTTTATAGTGTAGTTAAAGATATTTGTACACCGAACTATGAAAGGAAAGAGAGTTAGAATATGTTGCAACCTTTGATACATGGACTATTATTAGCTTTAGGTTTAATTTTACCTTTAGGGGCTCAAAATGTATTTGTATTTAATCAAGGAGCTAACCAAAAAAAAATTAGTAAAGCATTACCTGTAATTATAACAGCCGGACTGTGTGATACTTTTTTAATTGTAATAGCTATTTTAGGAGTATCTTTAATACTTATATCTATGCCAACTTTACAACTTTTTATTTACATCATCGGGTTTTTGTTTTTGATGTATATGGCATGGTCTTTATGGACAGAAAAGCCTTCAAATATCGAAGAAATAGAACCTATGCCAGCTAAAAAGCAGATTTTATTTGCTTTATCTGTTTCTTTATTAAATCCTCATGCAATAATGGATACTGTTGGTGTCATTGGAACGAGTGCTTCAGTTTATGATGGTTATGACAAAGTCGTTTTTTCATTGGCTACAATTTCTGTATCTTGGATTTGGTTTGTCTTTTTAGCTATTTTAGGAAGAATTACAGGAAAAATTGATAAAAGTGGTAAGTATATCGTTATTTTAAATAAAGTTTCAAGCGTTATTGTTATTATTGTAGGATTAATTATATTAAAAAATATTGTTGGAATTTTAAGTTAGAGCTAAGGCAAACTGATGGATGTACATAACACGTAAAGCACTGTTCAAAATAGGGCAGTGCTTTACGTGTTATAATGTATCTGTTTTATTTTTAAAACTATGATATTCAACTTTTGCGTGTTTTTCTTCATTTGCTCTGTCGAACTCCTCAAATTCTACAAGCAAATGTCTATGTTTATTATCATCACCACGTAAAAGTATTAACGATAATACTGAAAGTTTCTCCACACTGCAATATTTTCATCAAGATTTAAATCTTGATGAAAGTATTATGAGTAAAAGAAAATCTGTTTTAATAAATAAACTAGAAAAAATGGGGAGAGTAAGTTTTTTAAAAACTATCTAGTACTGTCGAAAACACTGAGAAAATCACAAAACTATATAACTATAAATCTCTTTTGGAAATAGACGGTCGTTTAGACCCAAAAAAGTAATTTTGATAATCCTAAACTAATATTGAATACTAAAGTTAATAATAAAAGTTTAAATCAATATTTAATATTTTAGTAAATTAAGAATGAAGAAAATAAGAGAAACGTACCAAAGATGTAGTTCGATAAGTTGAGCAATTGGCATGTGCATAACAATACAAAAAGAATATTTTTGGCAACGGACAATATAAAAAAACGGAATTGCTAATCAATTCCGTTTCTAATATTTCTATTTGTGACTGTTTTTATTTCTATCGTTAGAATTTTTGGAAATAAGGTTTCGTATCATTTTGACAATATAACCGGAAACTAAAATTCTAATCACTCTTTTAACAATATTCTGCATGTTAACTCCCCTTATATTTTGTTTGATATCTTATACCCAGTTTTTGTAGGAGCTAAAAGTAAAATTTGTTTTTTGGAAAATATGAAGAAATATTTTTAGATCTTATTTTTTATCAAAAGTTATGTAGCCGTATTCATCTGCTTTTTTAGTAAAAATAACAATGATAGCGTGAATGATTGCGACAACACTTGGAATGCCAGTCCAGAAAAAGACGAGATGTAGAATACCTTGTCCAACTTGGTCGGCATAAAATTTATGCACGCCCAGACCACCTAAAATCAATGCTACTATAATATAAATTGTTTTGTTAACTTTCATTATGTCTGCCTCCGTATGGTTAATTTAGTTTTTAGTCTTATCTTTATTTTTACAGATAATTATTTAGTTTATCAAAGTAAAAGTATTAAAGAAGATGTTATGATATAAAGTGAAGGTTTCAATTTATAGTGATTGTTTAATTTTAAGATGTCAACATCATGTCGTATTTATTTTTTTATTTAGAAATTGAGTATAAACTTAGTTATCAATATCTAAAAGGGGAGTCAAAAGTGATTAGAAAAGCGAAAACGAGTGATAATCGACAGATTGCAGAGTTATGTTATCTTATTTGGAGAGATATGGAATTAGATATTACCAAGGAAATAACTAAAGATCGTATTATTGAAGCGATAGAATTAAGTATTGTGAATGTAAGATATCGGTCGTTTTATGAGCATATTTGGGTATATGAGAAAGACGGGGTTGTTGCTGGATGTGTAATTGCATATCCTGGGAAAGAGGAAATGGATTATGAACAACAATGGCTTAAGTTACCACTTGAAGAAGATATTATTCAGTTAGGTACACCATTACCTGAAAAAGAATCATATGATGATGAAATATATATAGAAACAGTAGTAACGTCTCCAAAATATCGAGGACAAGGTATTGCAACACAACTTTTAAAGTATGTAATTTCCACTCATGCACATGAAAAATGGGGATTGAATTGTGATTATGATAATAATAAAGCACGCCATCTATATCACAAATTAGGGTTCAAAGAGGATGCGACAATTCATTTATATGGCCATCAATATTTTCATATGACATTGAATAATAAGTAACATCACATCATAATGAAAGGTGTGTGGTGTATATAAATGAGTACCCATCAATTTTGTTTACAGATTGAATTTTTATAAATGGTTTCAGTGGGTTATAAGTTATTAGCGCGTTGTCTAAACCTACTCCGAACCCCAACTTGCCTTGTCTGTAGAATTTCTGTTTGAAATTCTCTATGTTGGGGCCCCGAACCCCAACTTGCCTTGTCTGTAGAATTTCTGTTTGAAATTCTGGGTTTAGACAAATGTTGAAATAACTCGATATTAAGCGGGTTTTTAAATTAAATTGTTGTCTGTGTTTGCAATAAAAAAGCCTGGGGCATTGATTAATGTCCCAGACTCATTCGTGTGAAAGTTTAGATTGCACCTAAAAGTGCACTAATATAGATTCCTAATGCATACAATAAACCAAAGAATGTATTCGTTTTACCTGTCGCAGCCATCGCAGGCATCATTGTTTCAGGCGTATCATTTTTATTAAAACGTCTTACCGCTTTAATAGGCATTGGGAATGATAATAAGACTAACAAGTAAAATAAGGATCCCGTAGGTTTAAAAAAGGCTGTAATGATGACAATGATATATGCGACGGCATACATCATTGCCATAAAAATAACTGAAGCACGTTTACCTAAAAGTATAGGTAAAGTTTTTCTACCGCTAGCCTTGTCTTTAATACGGTCACGAATATTGTTACCCATATTGATTAAGCCAATTGTGATGACTATTGGAATACTTAACCAAACGGCATATCCTTGAACATTACCGGTTTGTATGAAAAATGAAAGTAGTATGATAATCATACCCATAAATAATCCTGAAAATAGTTCACCAAAAGGTGTCCATGAAATTGGAATAGGGCCACCGGTATATAGATAGCCAATTGCCATACAAACAATGCCTACTGGAATAATCCAGAATGAGCTTTGTATTGCTAAAAAGATACCTAAAAGTGCTGCAATGATGTAAAAAGCAATTGCTAAATTCATTACTTGTTTTGGACTCATACCATTACGTACAATAGCACCACCAATACCCACAGAGGTATGATCATCAAGACCTTTTTTAAAGTCATAGTATTCATTAAACATGTTTGTTGCAGCTTGAATTAACAAACATGCAACTAACATAGCTAAGAAAAGACTAAATTTTAGATGGTCTTCGCTACCGAGTAAATATATTTTAGCTGCTGCAGTACCAACGAGTACAGGGACAACAGCGGCTGTTAAAGTATGAGGTCTCATCAATTGCCAGTACTTCTTAACAGTGGAATATTGTTGATATTGATCTGACATGATATGCACAACCTCTTATTTATATAGTTTTATCATCAACATTTTAAATGAAACACCAGTAAAGGTCAATCAACGTGAAAAATTGCATGTTTTGTTTAAGCATTAATAACTACATAAAAGATTAAAAATGATACAATGTAATAATGAGTAAAATTCGGAGGAGAAAGAAGTGAAAAAAATGGATGTGAATATAGACGAACAGGCAATCCTCGATATGTTATATGAAAGTACAAAAGATTGGGTTTCAGTTGAAGTTGAATTAAATAAAACTATGAAACCTAGTGTGTTGTTTCATTTAACTGAAAAAGATGCTGGGGACCGTTTTTACATGCGCTTAAATGATAATTATTCTTCGTATTTTGGATATCATGCTATTCATAGGTTTAAAAACGACTTTGAGAATAAGCAATCCATTTTTAAGGACTGGGAAAAATTAAAAAATAATATTGAACTCATTCATCCACATAATAGATATCATCATCTTAGATTGTGTGGCGGTTTTCAATTTTCGAGTCACAAATCAGATGATGAATGGAGAGAATATGGTTTAAACCATTTTGTTTTACCTAAAGTATTAATTTCTAATGAAGGTACGCGTACTTATCTAACTTATACAACAGAGCGACAAGATTTCGATTTACAAGCTTTTAAAACTTTAGTGGCACATTTTGAACAAACAACCATGGATAATCCAGAGGAAACACTTGGAGATGTGACGCGTATGGAAGATATTTATAAGGATGATTGGCGTGAGCTTGTGAAAGAAGCGATTGATACGATTGACGACAATAAAAAAATCGTTCTCGCGCGTCGTCGTTTAGTTAAATTTGATAAAAAAATCAATATTCCATATGTTTTAAACCGAGCTCTTGAAAATGAAAAAAATAGTTATATATTTTTATTAGAAGCTAATCAGTCAATATTCTTTTCTCAAACGCCTGAGCAATTAATCAAAGTTGAAGATGGTGTTTTATCTACAAAAGCTGTAGCAGGTACCATTAAACGTACACATAATGAGCAAATAGATAATAAGAATATAGAAGCATTTCTTAAAGATAAGAAAAATTTAGGAGAACATCGTTTTGTTGTAGAGAGTATCTTAAATGATATTGAGCCTTTTGTACAGGATGTAGAGTACAATGAAACACCTAATATTTTAAAAAATGATCATATGTATCATTTATATACGGAAATCAAAGCTAATTTAAATGACGAATCATACATTGGTTTAATCGATCGTTTACATCCTACACCTGCGCTAGGTGGCTATCCTAAAGAAGAAGCACTTGATTTTATTGAGAATAAAGAGTTTGGTACTCGAGGTTTATATGGCGCACCGGTGGGCTATATTGATGTTTATGATGATTGTGAATTCATTGTTGCTATACGTTCTATGCTAATTAAAGAGCAACAAGCAACTTTATACGCTGGATGTGGCATTGTTAAAAATTCGAATCCTGATAGTGAAGTTGCTGAAACTGCAGTTAAATTCTCACCAATGATGAACGCCTTAGGAGTAGATAATAATGATGAATCATAGTGAAGCTTTAACTGAACAAGTATTTTCATTTGCTTCAGAGCTTTATGCTTATGGTGTAAGAGAAGTAGTAATTAGTCCAGGTTCACGTTCAACACCATTAGCACTTGCTTTCGAAGCACATCCAAGTATTAAAACGTGGATTCACCCTGATGAGCGAAGTGCTGCATTTTTTGCTTTAGGTCTTATTAAAGGTAGCGAAAAACCTGTAGCAATTCTTTGTACATCTGGAACAGCTGCTGCGAACTACACGCCCGCTATAGCTGAAAGTCAAATTAGTCGTTTGCCACTCGTTGTTTTAACGAGCGACAGACCGCATGAACTGCGCAGTGTGGGTGCACCTCAAGCAATTAATCAGGTAAATATGTTTAGTAATTATGTGAACTTTCAATTTGATTTGCCGATTGCTGATGGAAGTGAACATACAATTGATACAATTAATTATCAAATGCAAATTGCAAGTCAATATTTATATGGACCACACCGAGGACCGATTCATTTTAATTTACCATTTAGAGAACCACTAACACCAGATTTAGATCGTGTCGATTTATTAACATCTGTAACTAAAACGTTACCTCATTATCAGAAATCGATTTCGGTAGATGATATAAAAGACATATTACAAGAAAAAAATGGTCTTATCATTGTCGGAGATATGCAACACCAAGCCATTGATCAAATATTAACGTATTCAACTATATATGATCTGCCAATCTTAGCAGATCCCCTTAGTCAGCTTCGTAAGGAGAAACATCCTAATGTTATAACCACTTATGATTTATTGTATCGAGCTGGTTTAAATTTAGAAGTAGATTATGTCATACGTGTAGGTAAGCCAGTTATTTCTAAAAAATTAAATCAATGGTTGAAGAAAACCGATGCGTATCAAATTATTGTGCAGAATAATGATCAAATTGATGTATTTCCAACACCTCCTCATATATCTTATGAGATTTCAGCAAATGATTTTTTCCGTTCATTAATGGAAGAACCGCTTGTTGAACGAAAAAAATGGTTACAACAATGGCAATCACTTGAACAACAAGCACGCATTGAGATAAGTGATTACTTAAAGCATGCGACAGATGAAGCGGCATATGTGGGGAGTTTAATTCAAAAACTTACAAAAGAAGACACATTATTTGTCGGAAATAGTATGCCAATTAGAGATGTCGATAATTTACTGTTTGATAGTGAGGCATCTGTATACGCTAATCGGGGTGCCAATGGAATTGACGGAGTAGTTTCAACTGCGCTAGGTATGGCGGCACATAAGAATGTGACCTTGCTTATTGGTGATTTATCTTTTTATCATGACATGAACGGTTTATTAATGGCCAAATTAAATGAACTTCATATTAACATTGTATTAGTTAACAACGATGGGGGAGGTATCTTTTCATATTTACCTCAAAAACGTTCGGCTACAAAATATTTTGAGCGATTATTTGGAACACCAACAGGCTTAAACTTTGAATATACTGCACTGTTATATGATTTTACATTTAAGCGTTTTGATAATTTGACTGACTTTAAATATGCTGAATTATCCAAAATGGGTTCTCACATGTATGAAGTTATGACCAATAGAGACGAAAATTTGCATCAACATCAATATTTATATCAGAAATTGAGTGAGATTGTTAATGTTACATTATAATTTTTATGAATCTAAGAACCAAAGTAAGCAACTATTGGTGATGTTGCATGGTTTCATAAGTGATGCTACTACTTATCATTCACATTTAGAACGCCTTATAGAACATATGAATGTGCTAACAATTGACTTACCTGGCCATGGCTTAGATACCTCAAGTATGGATGATGTGTGGGATTTCCCGTTTATTACACGTCAACTTGATGAGGTTTTAATACAATATCAAACATATGATGTGTTTCTTCTAGGTTACTCTATGGGTGGCCGTGTAGCGCTTTATTATGCCATACATGGTAATGAAACGCTATCAGGGTTGCTCTTAGAGAGTACTTCAGCAGGTATTCAAGATGAGACGGATAAAGTGGAACGTGCCCAAGTGGATGCTGCACGTGCGAAAGTACTTGAAATTGCTGGTTTAGATATTTTTGTGAATGATTGGGAAAAGTTGCCACTTTTTCGTTCGCAGTATAATCTAGCTCCTGAGATACGTCAAAGTATTCGCAATAATCGCATGAATCAAGATGCTCATAGATTGGCCAAAGCACTTCGTGATTATGGTACAGGTCATATGCCTAATTTATGGCCACACCTATCTTCGATACGCATTCCTACTTTAATTTTAGTAGGAGAAAAAGATAAAAAGTTTGTTCAGATAGGACAACAATTAGAGAATCACTTACAAGATAGTCATAAAGTTCAAATTTCTAATGTCGGACATACAATTCATGTGGAAGATAGCACGGAATTTGATACAATAATATTAGGTTTTTTAAAGGAGGAGCAAAATGACTAGACAGTGGGAAACACTTAGAGAATATGATGAAATTAAATATGAATTTTTCGAAGGGATTGCCAAAGTAACGATTAATCGTCCAGAAGTAAGAAATGCATTTACTCCTAAAACAGTTGCTGAAATGATTGATGCATTTTCACGTGCGCGTGATGACCAAAATGTATCAGTAATTGTATTAACTGGTGAAGGGGACAAAGCATTTTGTTCAGGTGGAGATCAAAAAAAACGTGGACACGGTGGTTACGTAGGTGAAGATGATATTCCTCGTTTAAATGTATTAGATTTACAACGTTTAATTCGTGTGATTCCTAAACCAGTAATAGCAATGGTTAGAGGCTATGCAATTGGTGGAGGAAATGTACTTAATGTTGTTTGTGATTTAACAATCGCTGCAGACAATGCTATTTTTGGGCAAACTGGACCAAAAGTAGGCTCATTTGATGCTGGGTACGGTTCTGGCTACCTAGCTCGTATAGTTGGCCATAAAAAAGCAAGAGAAATCTGGTACTTATGCCGTCAATACAATGCACAGGAAGCTTTGGATATGGGATTAGTGAATACTGTAGTTCCATTAGAACAAGTTGAAGACGAAACAGTTAAATGGTGTAAAGACATCATGCAACATTCACCAACTGCTTTACGTTTCTTAAAAGCAGCAATGAATGCTGATACTGATGGTTTAGCTGGTTTACAACAAATGGCTGGAGATGCGACTTTACTTTACTATACTACTGATGAAGCGAAAGAAGGACGTGATGCGTTTAAAGAAAAACGTAATCCTGATTTTGACCAATTCCCTAAATTCCCATAAGCAATAGTTGAATAATAGACTGGTTTTGAAAATGCATATTATAATTACAATTCCAATCTAGTTAATGAATAGCAATTATTTAAAATCGCCTAAGATACGAATTGTGTCTTAGGCGATTTTATTATTTCATTGGAATTAATAAGTATAAGTAACTGTTAGCAACATTGGTAGATATAAGTAATCACCAATGTTAAAAATGAAAATGTACTATTTAAAGTGAATGCTCTCGATTTGCAAGTGTAAATCTCAGATTAGCGCACACACTTGACACATTTAAACCTATTGTTATGTGGGCTTGTTACACTCATAAATTTCACTTCAGAAATAAACGTTTTCCAGACTATTTATTTAGTTGGAGTGGTCATTTGATCTGGATAATGTTGCCGTAAATAATTTTCTAATCGATGCATTCCTTTTTTTAATGTTTCCATATCATAAGCATATGAAATTCGAATATACCCTTTGCCAATATCGGTGAAGGAGGAACCAGGAACCATAGCTAAGTGTGCTTTCTCCAACACATCAACACAAAATTCAAAATCATTTTCCGTGAATCTTTTAATGCTAGGGAAGATGTAAAATGCACCTTCAGGTTGAGCAGTTAATTCGAAGCCTAATGATTCTAATTTTTCTTTCAGGTAATTACGACGTTCGATATAATCACGATTCATGTATAGGGGGGCATTTATCCCTTCATTTAAAGCGGTAGTACAAGCAATTTGAGCTGGTACATTTGCACAAATACAATTGTAAGCGTGCATAAAGGTTAATTTTTCAATTAAATATTCAGGACCAAGTAAAAAGCCGATTCGAATACCTGTTGCAGAATGGGACTTACTCAAACCACCTATCAGTAATAATTGATCACGAATTTCTGGAAATTCAGCAAAAGATGTATGTTGTCCTTTAAACGTATTTTCAGCATAAATCTCATCACTGATTATAAAAATTTGTTTGTTTACAAGTGTGTCTACTATATTTTTGACCTCAGAGCGTTCGAGTATTACGCCTGTTGGGTTGGTAGGGTAATTTAGAAGTATCGCTTTAGTTTTATGCGTTAGATGCGACTCAATCAGTTCAGGTGTTACTTTAAAATCTGATTGTGTAGTATCTATATATACTGGATTTCCACCTAGAGTTTCAACTAATGGGATATAACCAGCGTATATCGGTCCTGGAATAAGGATATCATCGCCAGGTTCAATAATGCTTCTTAACGATGTATCTAATGCTTCACTCGCACCATTAGTAACGATGATTTCTTCCTCACTATAAAAGAAATCATATTTTCGTTTAAAATATTGGCTAATAGCTTGTCGTGTTTCAAATAAACCTTTGTTATGAGAATAACTTGTTTTATCGTTTTTGATTGCTTTGATATAAGCATTTTTGACCACATCTGGCATAGGAAAATCGGGTTGTCCAATTGTTAAATTAACACAATCGTCAATCGCTTTAATTCTATTAGAAAATTGACGAATACTAGGGGCTCTTAAAAATTTTGAACTTGAATTTAATGATAATTTCATTTGCTAAAACCTCTCTATATAAAAATACCAAAATGTAGTATTTAAATTGTTTAAATAGTCTCATAATTCTTTCAAATTATTACTATCATAACATATTTTTAATCTCTACATTTTGGTTATTTACTGAATTGTTTTATGAAATTTTAACTTTTAAATTGAGAAGATCTTTTTAAATTAATGAACGGATTCGTCCATTTACAAACCCATTTTGAAGATAATATTAATACAATCACACTCGCAGTGATAAATAAATAAAGATAGGTAAAGATAGAAATCTGATCCTTAAATGGATATAGACCGAACCCGCGAATGACTCCTATAACGATACCGTGTAATAAATAAACAAACATTGTGCGCTGTCCTATATAGGTATAAATACGCTTAGTTTGTGGCATTAGATTTAGAAATGCACACATAGTTAAAAGTATAATGACATAGAGTAATAAGCGTTTAAGAGGACTATAAACATCCTCTCCGTTACTTTCTAAAGAAGTATAAGGTGTACTTCCTAATAACCAATCTCCATTAATAGGATGGATTGTATATCCTATAAAGAAGGTAATCAAAATGATAATAGAAATGGGAATCCATTTTTTATTTCTAAGTTTTTCGGTATGTGATTGTGTAACCAAATGTCCTATAAAGAAGATAGGGAAGAACACAATGGTTCTTGATATACTCATATAACTGTCGATATTGCCAGAGAAACCAGCTAAAACAGAAACAAGTATGGATATGAATAGTACAATATACGGATTATACCTTCTCACTATAACTAAAACAACGTGAAAGAAAAAAAGGGTGAGTAAAAACCATAATGCAAAAACTGGATTAAATGGATCTAATTGAATTGCATCTTCTTTACCAGTGAAATAGTAATAAAGTGAGAAAAACGCAAAAAATATTACATAAGGAAGAAGTAATTTTTTTGCAATTTTTTCTAAATAGTTAGGTTTATCTAAATTCTTAGCAAAGTAGCCTGAGATAAATAGAAAGGTAGGCATATGAAAGCTATATATTAATAAATATAAAGCTTGTAAAAATTTATCTTCAGATGTATAAGGTTGTAATAAATGTCCTAATACGACTAGAAATATCAATATTGCTCGAGCATTATCGAAAAAATAATCCCTATCTTTGATGGCTGTCATAAACGCTCTCCTTTTTTACAATTTAGACATACTCTAATGTAGTATAAAAATAGGTAATGATGCAACGAATTTGTGTAATGTGTATATTTGTATTGTATAATTTATAAATAAGGCATATAATATTATTAACTTAATATAGTGGAGTAGAACAACATGTATAAACAACTTGAAAAACTTATCACACTAACAAATAATGATTTGAATTTAGTTAATAGACGCTTTGGTCAACGAACTGACATTACTTCTGAACAATTAGAGTTACTACGTATTTTATATAATTATGATCGTTTATCTCAATACGATTTAACTATGAAGATTAGTAGGGAACAATCAATTGTATCAAGATGGATTAAAAAGTTAGTACAAAAAGGTTATATCATGAGTCAACAATCTCATGAAGATTTACGATGTAAAGAACTGATATTAACTGAAGAAGCAAGGGCTTTAATTCAGCAAATCAACACGGCGAGATGCGAGTTAATTGAAGCGAGATGTCAATGTTTATCTTCAGACGAAATTGCAAGTTTAAATCAATTATTAAACAAACTTAATAGTAGACACATTTTCATCTGATATATATCGGTTTTTAATTATGATGTTAAGTGTAAAATACATTCAATTATATATAAACATATAAAGCTAAGCAACTGAATTGTAATATTAAATTACATATAAGTGTGCTTAGCTTTTTTTATTTGAAAAAGTTTAATATTTAGCATCTGTCATATTCGAAGCAGTGACATGATAAATAATCATCAAAAAAGTAGGCAGCTCTACTTTCATTAACTATGAGAGCTGCCTTACTTCATATTTATTTGTATGTTGGAATTTCGAAGTACTTACCGACTTCACCAATTTTATCATAAAATTGTTTTAATACTTGTGCGTTGACATTTGCCCAATTAATATCAGTTGCATATTGATGCGTACCGGGGTTTGCAGGATTCCAACGCATTTTATATAGCGTATTTTGTCCTGCTTTCACGTATGAATTTCCAATGAATTTAGCGCCACCAATGATTGCTTTAGAGACAGAAGTCCATCCAGCATTTTTAGCGTATTTAATACCATCTACAAGTGCATTATTGTCGAATGCACCAATTCCAAAGACATTATGGTATTTGTGACCTGTTTTAGTTGTGAATTTACCTTTTGAAACATCTCCGCCTTTAGCAAGTTGTGAAGTTCCATTACCTGTTTCTACTAAAGCATGTGAGATAAGATAAATTTCATTTAGACCATACTTACGTGCTGCTTGGCTAAATGCAGCACCTTGGTTTTCAAGTACACCTTTGCCTTTTAATAATTTATTGAGAGCTTGTGCTGACAAGTATTGTGGTTGATCTAAACGTAAGAATTGATATTTTAAGGATGAATCATTAGCTAAACGCTTTGTATCCATAGCATTTTTAATTTGACTATAATTGGCATTTGACCATTTCCAAGCCTCATTTTGTACTTGTGGTTTATATTTAAGACGAGATTGGATATTTATCGCGTTATTTAAAGTCATTCCAGTATATGCATATTTAATTTTTTCTTTAACTAAGTCAGTTGATTTTATCCAAACATATTTACCGTCTAAAAGTTGTCCATAGTACCATTTTACGCCATTAATATTTTTTTGCTTAATGACTGTGAAAGTTTGTTCATAATATGGTTTTAAAGAATATCGGTTTGCTTTTGTTGGATCCATATAGAAATAACTTTTACTATTATTGATAACAAAAGTATAGTTATATGGTGTTGCCTGAGCGTCAGTACTGTTTTGGATTAAATCCTTAGCAGCAATCCATCCTGTTCTGTTATTGACTGTTCCGTAAAGATATAAATCTTTGCCAACGTAAACAGCTTTGGAAGCATTAAATGCTTGATTGGCTAGCGTATTAGGTGCTAGTAATTGTTGGTTTTTAGTACCCCAAGCAATAGAATATAGACCATTATTTGTAGGTTTTACTGAATATTTACCTATAGACTGAGTTTGTTTTCCAATATTTTGAGTTGTCACATCATTAATGTTTACCCATCCTAATGGCGTATTACTTGTTCCATCTTGAAGTAGTACATACGTGTTATTACCTTCAGTACGTTGTTTATTGATAAGGAATGTACGGTTTGCGTATTTCGTACCACTTTTGGCTGTTTTATCATATACGGATGCTCTTATTCCAGAATTATTAGCTTTCACTTGAGCAATTTGATTTACAGTTTGTGTAGATGATTGTACTTGTTTAGGTGCTGGTGTTGATTGAGTAGACAAAGTTTGAACTTTTGATGGTGTAGTTAAATAGTATTTACTAATCCAACCAGATTTACCGTTCACTGTACCATAAAGATATGTTGCTTTATCAATTTGTTGTTGTTTAGTTGCTTTAAAAGTTTGATTGCCTTTACCAGAAACTGTTCCAGCCACTTGATTATATGTGCCCCAAGGTACTGTGTGGAATTTAACACCAGGTTTAACGTTGTATGTTTGATTGATTTTCACAGGTGATTTAGCTGTATTGTAAATGACCTCATCTTGTTTTACCCAACCATAATTTGTACCAGTATTATAATCACCAACAAGATAGAATTTTTTATCACCAAGTGTGGCAGCTTTTGTTACTGACAATGTACGTTGGATTTGATCTGTTGTCTTTCCTTTAGTGTCATAAACTGTAGTGTATAAGCCACTATTTTTTGCATTGATTTGAGCAACACCATTATTGTTAGTCACTGTTAATTGGTTATTTGTTGAAGGTTTAGTTGGATTGCTAGGTTTAGATGCTGAAGTTAAGTAGTATTTACTAATCCAACCAGATTTACCATTCACTGTACCATAAAGATACGTCGCTTTATCAATTTGTTGCAGTTTAGTTGCTTTAAAAGTTTGATTTCCAGTACCAGATACTTTGCTAGCAACTTGTTTTGGTGTACCCCAAGGAACTGTGTAAAGTGTTGACCCTGCTTTAACATTATATGTTTGATTCACTTTTACTGGTGCCTTAGCAGTGTTATAAACAACATCACCTTGTTTAACCCAACCGTATTTTTTTCCGCTATTGTAGTCTTCAACTAAATAGAATTTGTTATTTCCTAATGTTGCAGTTTTAGTAACGGATAGTGTTTTTTGTACTTGATCAGTCTTATGACCTTTACTGTCATAAACAGTTGTATATAAGCCATTATTTGTTGGTTTAATTTGAGCAACACCACGATTAGCAGATACAGTTAACTTATTATTAGTTCCTCCTGATGGTTTAGAAGGTTGTGACGGTTTTGTAGATGTTGTGCCCCAAGGTGCTACTTGACCCGTTTTAATTAAATATTTTTCATAAATTAAGTCATATAATTCTGCATAGCTATAATTGTGGCTTCTTAAATATTGGTGAGGGTCAGCGTGGTCAGTACCTCCTAAGAAGTTAGAGATAGCAGCATGTGTCCAAACTGTTCCTCTTCCATCGTTTTCAGCGCTATCAGGTTTTAAATTATAATATTGCAATTGTGTTGCAGCATAATCAGCGTAGTTGTTCATTGAACGTGCAAATGAATCATAATCATGTGTATGGACGATTTCAACATTGATAAAACGTTGATTTCCGTAAGGACCTGCACCCCAAGATAAATAGTCTGTCGGAGCTGTTTCTATAATTCTATTGCCATCAACAAATGCGTGTACGAATGCACTGTTGTAATTACGTTTCATGAAGGCAATCTCGCCATCGATTGTTGAGTTATCATTTGCAGTATCATGAACAACGATACCTTCAGGACGTCCTACGCCGTTTCTATAGCCATATTTAGGGAAATATGACGTATAATCTTCTTCAATTCTTGGTGCTTTCATATTCTTTTTACGAATATAGTTATTTATTGAAGAATTAACCTTTGGTGTGTATTTCGGTAATGATGATGTTTTTTGACTAGATACAGAATAAACTGTTCTCGGTTGAGCAGTTGCACTAAATGGGGTAAATTGCTTTGTATCTATAGTCGCTTGATTAGATGCTGTTTCTTTTTTTGCAGTATTAGTTGTTACACGTTGAGCTGGCTCTTTATATTTATATGAAGTAGTTTGTTTAGATGTAGCATTCACATTGTTTAATGATACAGGCTCTAAATGGTCTGTTGAGCTATCATCGTCTTCATCATCGTAATCAAAATTATAACCAGATGCGTTTGTATTTGATACTTTAGGTGTAACAGTTTCATTTTGTTCAGAAGTTACTTGCTGACTTTTTTGTTGGCTTTCATTATCATTAGAAGCAGTTTGAGTTTCAATTGCTTGATTTTCGGAAGGTTGACTTGCTGTCATCTTCTTGTCTTGTTGTTCAGTACCCGCGTTAGCTTCTAAATCTTTCTCATTTTCATCTGCTACAGATTGTGTCTCCTGTAATTGATTCGTATCAGTGGATGTTTTATCTTCTTGTGTCAAATCATTTGTTTCTTCTTGTTGATTTTTTGTAGAAGAATTCGTTTGATTTTGATTCGCATCATTTATTGATGAAGATTGTTGATTTTGATTTGATGAAATTTCATTATAAGTACTCATTTCATCTAATGATGCATCATATGTAGTACTTTGTGTATCTTGTTCAGGTTGAACTTGGGTAGGGTCTTGATATGTTTGTGTACCAGATACATTTGTAGTTGATTGTGTAACTTCGCTTTTAGCTTTTTCTGCTTGTTTTAGGGCAGTTTGATCATCTAATACATTTTTATGATTAGACTGATCCTGTGGTTGTTCAGCAGCATTTGCTTGATGTGCAGTAAAAGCTGTGCCAAATAACGTTAAAGCAACCATAGACGGTAATTTGTAATTGAATTTCTTCGCCATTTATTTCTTACTCCTCGCATTAATATGATTTGTTTCAATTATAATCTTTAAGGCTTAACACTGTATGGCTTTTAACATATTTGTAATGTAATTTTAACCTGTGCCTCAAACAGAAATATTGTTTTTTATGCTGTGAACATTGCCAAATCACTATTTACGTTTATTATAAGCTTGTAAGCTACATAAAGATTATTACAATTTTTAAAATTGCTAAGTTTGTATATAGAATGTAAATCGATTTATAAAAACTTATTCATACTAATATGTTTTATATTTTCTTCTAAGAATACTTTGCCAAAAGGTGAGTAACCTAGTTTTAAGTAAAAGTCTCGAGCTTGTAATTGAGCATTCATAGTGAGTTTATTATATTGGTGTTTTTTTGCAATTGTTTCAATAGCATGTATTAATTTTTTACCGTAGCCAAGACCGCGATACCACTTGATGATTGCTACGCGTTCAATTTTGCAAACATGAGTATTCAAAGATCTAATTCTAGCAGTTGCCATAGGAACTCCATTTATATATCCCACTATATGGAATGAGTAATCTTCATATTGATCAAATTCATTTTCGAGTGGTACGCCTTGTTCCTCGACGAAAACACACTTTCTTATTTCAAAGCAATCCTCTAGCATCCTTTTGTTTTTTGCTATTTGAAACACAGTATCACCTCCATTTTCACTGGTTTTCCCTTTAAAAATTATTTTAACCATATTGAAAATGAAATAAAGCAGGTTCATTATAAATTCATAATTAGTTCATCACCAAAAAAAGAATGAGTCCGGTACATATCGTGAAATATCATTTGCGGGGATAAGTACTGAAGTTTCCTTGGTAAATTAAGTTGAGTCATATTATAGTCTTTATACATTAGGTATCTTATTAATTTTGTTTAATGGTATTTATTAAATTATACGAAAGGGCCTTATTTTTTAAGTATTTCAATGTTAAATTACATGGTAAAGGCAAAATATTTTGGCGAGACTCTTGAGGGAACAAGACAAGTTGAAGACTACAGACTGAAGCTGTCCCCTAAGAAAGAGAGCCAACAATACGAAAAGTATTATAAATAAAGAAGCCAGTAAATGAATTTACAAAAAACTCATTTACTGGCTATTTTGTTAGGAATTATGTCCTAACCTCACTCTGATAAATAGAAAAATATATAATTTATAAACCAAATAATTAAAAAACGATACGTTTATTACTAATTGATAGTATTATAAAGCCTCTTTTCTAACGATAGCGCAGTATTGCCAAAAAATACGTAATTGGGCAATATTCCAATTGTTCATGCCCATAGTAAAACCTGAAGGCTTAAATATATTTACATCAGTCACTTCCAAAGCGGCTGCAATAAGATATTGAAGGGGTACACTGATACTCTTCATGGTATCAGTGAGCCCATTTTCATCATAAACCCAGGTAAAAGGTAAATCAGACTCAAACACATCAACCTTATTAAATATTTCAGGTAAAGCAAGAATGTAGCATGCGCCATCTACAACGGGATTATCTAAACTATCCTTGTAGTAGATCAAAAGCGCTTCATAATTTTCTCTGTGTTCATGGTTTACATAGAAAAATTCATTCCTGAATAATGCCATATCTTTACTATGAATGATTTGTTGTTCAAGTACGTTGAACATACCATTTATACTAGCAATTTTTTCATATGTTTTACGACTCATATTTGCGCTCCTTTTAAGTATATTTACCACATAAGTTTATATAGCTTTTATTGTGCGTAAGGATAATTGTCATTATTTATCATACCATTTTCACCATTGTCCTGATTGTTGTATTGTTGATTTGGATACTGCTCGTTCCCGTTTAAAGTATTTTGGTCTGTTTGTTCGTTAGTTTGATCTTCTTCATCATTATTTTGTGATGAAGAAGAAGACTCTTTCTGACTATCAGTCGATTCCTTTTGGTTCTTACGCAATAAGTCTTCATCTAATTCTGTTAGGGGTACGAGTGAACCATATCGTTTAATGACTCTTTGATCTAAGAAATCGTTTTTGTTTGTTATTTTAGATAAACCTAAATCATTACGTAAAAGATTTGAATATTCCATAATACTTTTTACGCTTGGGTGGTAATAGTATATATCATTTAAGTAGTCATCCTTACCTTTAAGTTGTGATGTTTTAATTTCAGTGTTACCACCAAGATACATTTTTGCTAGAGACTTAATTTCTTTCTGAGTTAAATTATGTTTAGCATTTTTCCCTACAATACTAATAACATTGTCAAGTTTATCTATAGAATTTAAATTTTGAGCTTTTTGGAACAATATTTTAATAAGTTCCATTTGTCTTTGACCACGTTTAAGGTCTGAATCATGATGTCGAGTTCGAGCTACAGCTAATGCTTGGTCGCCGTTTAGCTTTTGGTATCCTTTTTTGATTTTAATTCTACCAGTATCATCACTGTTAGGTTCATTTAGATTATACGGTACGTCATAATATATACCACCTAATTCATCAACTGCTTCAACAAAGGCTTTCATATTAATACGCACATAATAATCTACCGGTACATTCATTGTTGCTTCAACTGAATCCATAGCAGCAAGAGGTCCACCATATGCATGCGCATGTGTTATTTTATCGTAATAGCCAACTTTAGGTATATAACTGATTGTATCTCTAGGTATGCTTAGCATTCTTATTTGATGCTTTTTCTGATTAAAAGTAGATAATATCATAGCATCTGACCTAGAATGTTCTACACTTTGCCCGTTTTTTTCTCTACCTTCATTATCGTCTATACCTAAGAATAAAATTGATATAGGTTGTTTTTCAGGATCAACTTTTGTATCTCTTAAAGTAGACTTTCGTTGAGAATCTTTAGTGTTTTGAGATGACTCAAATGCAGATTCTGAACTTTGATATAATTGAGTAGCAAAAATAATTGGAACAACGAGGAGACCAAAAGATAATAATATTAAAAAATATTTTAAAAATTTGTTCATTGTTAGTACTCCTAGTTAAATTTTAAATATTTCACAAATGATTGATACATAAAAAGTTATGATTTATTAAGTACACTATAGCCTTAAATTGTATTACTTTATTAATCAAATTACAACTCTCATCAACATTTTATTATTACAAAATATTATTGATGAATGATTATAACATTGAGTTAAACAACTTATTGCTTAACTTAATTTTCATATAGTACCAAAGTACTATAGATTTATTTTTAAATAAGTGTATTATCTAATTAAAGTGATTTCTTTATAGCTTTAAGTTATAATAAACTTTAGCTTAATAGCTACAAATATTGTTATAACAAGGTGCAGACGGATTAGTTGTTCAAAAATAATATCTGTAAGTAATATTTCTGATTAAGAATCTTAAATTTGATAATCAAAAAAGTATTTACTAATTAATTTAGTAGTTAGATATATTATAACGTTCTTGAACAAGTATTTGTATTCGTTGACATTATGAATATCATAATATTAGTTGCATTGTAATTCTTAAAAGTAACTGGATGTGTCACAGATAACCAAAGTATTATTAAATTACAGTTAAAGTATTTAAAATCTTTTAATCGTTTAAGTGTAGTCGTGTGATTAAATAAAAAAGTCATTATCATTTTAGCTAGGAAAATATATAAGCATTTATTTCAGATATCTCATCAGATAATTATTTATTCAAGTATTGTGGGTATTAATTCTTAAAAATGATAACGAATAATATAATATATTGATATATGATGTGAATAGTCAACAAAATTTTAAGACATTAAAGTGTGAGGCAAACAATAAAGATGAAATTAAATAAATTTAAAATCGTATTTTTTATTATCGTATTATTAACTTTAGTCGTGTCAATAGGTATATTAGGTGTTGAATGGACAAGACACCTAGAATTAAAAAAACAAACGTTAAGTCAAGAAAGTGGAAATACGAATTATATAGAAAAGAGAGATAAGACTGTTGAGAAACCTAAAAAAATAAAGACTAAATATGATAAAAAAGATCCTACTTCCAAATCGATAAACAAATATTTAGAAAAAACTCAATTTAATGGAACTGTAGCTGTATTTGATAATGGAAAAGTTAAAATGAATAAAGGATATGGTTATCAAGATATAGAGAAAGGCAAAAAGAACACTGCAAATACAATGTATTTAATAGGATCAGCGCAAAAATTTACAACAGGTTTAATGCTGAAGCAACTTGAAGTCGAAAATAAAGTGAATTTGCAAGATTCAGTCACTAAATATATTCCTTGGTTTAAAACAAATAAAGAAATTACAATTAAAGATTTAATGTTACATAAAAGTGGACTATATAAATATGAAGCTTCAACTAATATCAAAAATTTAGAACAGGCTGTTAGAGCAATTCAAGCTCGAGGTATTGATGATACAGTTTATCATAAGCATCAATATAATGATGCTAATTATTTAGTTTTAGCTAAAGTTATTGAAAATGTTACTGGAAAACCATATGTTAAAAATTATTATGAACGATTAGGTAATAAATATAATCTCAAACATACTGCTTTTTATGACGAGAAACCTCTTCAAAGTGAGATGGCAAAAGGCTATAAGTTTAAAAATAATACTTTTTCATTCCTTAAACCTAATATATTAGATCAATATTATGGAGCTGGTAATTTATATATGACGCCACATGATATGGGCAAATTAATTTATACGTTACAACAAAATAAAATCTTTAATGCACGTCAAACTCGACCTATTTTACATGAATTTGGAACTCAAGAATATCCAGAAGAATATAGATATGGTTTTTACATAACTCCGTATTTAAATAGAGTCAACGGGGTATTCTTTGGTCAAATTTTTACTGTTTACTTTAATGATCGGTATATTGTCATTTTAGGGACGAATGTAAGTAATACACCTGGATTAGTGAGTAATGAAGACAAAATGAGACACATTTTCTATAATATTCTTGACCAGAAAAAGCCTTATAATACAGCAGGTGTTAAAGTTGAGTAATTGTAATTTTGTTAATAATGGATTAGACTCGTTATTCCATATTTACAAGGTTAGTCTTCAATAAATTATATATAACGAATGCCCGGAACTTCAATCTGAAGTGTAACCGGGCATTTGTTATATGATTAATAAAATAACATTCAAATTGCAATTTAATTATTTACAATAAGAAAGGGCGTTTAAGAATAAATCCTCATACTGTCTTTCAACAGGACTTAAAACAACTGTACAATTGGGATGCTCCATATTAAAGTCTACCACTGTGGCTCCCCTTGTAAAGTTGCCATTTAATTCTATTTGAGTATACGCCTCCTTGACATTAAAGGCTTCTGGATCCAACAAATATAATATAGTGAATACATCGTATAATTTAAATCCTATTTCAAAATCTTCACTCTTATAGTGCTGAAATAAATTATATAACATGTTTGAAGTTGCATTTGTATCTTTGAAGTCTTTTACAAAATGGTGAGTAAACAATGCTTCACGAGCCAAATCAAGACCAATCATAGTCAAAGGTAATCCAGAGTTAAATACAATTTGAGCAGCTTCTGGATCACAATATATATTAAATTCAGCTAAAGGCGTTACATTACCTCTACCGGTACTACCACCCATTAAAACAATTTCCTTAATAAATGGTTGAACTTCGGGATAACTAGTTAAAAGAATAGCGATATTTGTTAGTGGACCTATGGCAATCAAGGTTAAAGGTTCTTGAGTATTTACTAATAGATTTCTCATTGCTTCAACTGCATGAATTGATGTTAAATCATCTTGATTTATTTGTGGAAACTCGTAACCATCCATACCAGACTCACCATGAATTGATGTAGCTTCAAAGATGTCATTAATCAATGGTTGGGATGCCCCTCTATGTACAGGAACAGAACTATTAAAAAACCTTTTTAGCTTTAATGCATTTGCTGTCGTTTTCTCAATACCTACATTACCATTCACAGTTGATATCATTTTAACGTCAAATTGAGGGTGTGAAAGTGCGATACTAATTGCTGTAGCATCATCTATACCAGGATCAGTATCAATTATAATGGGAATAGACATATCATCATCTCCGTATTTCATAATAATTAAAGCATAACATGGTATGGGATTGTTACGATAACGAAATAAAAAGAGCCTGAGACTTTTAAGTCTCAGGCTCTTTACATATAAGGTGGAAATGAATCAATAAAGAACAAATATATTCAAATTCATTCTTTATTGAAATCAACCCTGGAAAACTCATCTTTATAAGTGAGAAGAGTGTCCACCTTGCATTACCCAGTATGTTCCGATAACAGTTACTAAAGTAATGATAATTGCAAAGATAACTTTGAACGATTGTAAACGTCCATCTTTACCTTCAGTTAAATGCATGAACATTAATAATTGAAGGGCAGCTTGAATGAAAGCAAAACCAAAGATGATAGTTACCTTAGCATGGAATGTCATATTAGTGTATAGAGTTACAAAAACTGCTAAAAGCGTTAGTACGATAGAAGCAATAAAACCTACTGTATGTTTTACGATTGTATTCATCCGCTATACACCATCCCTATCATATATACGGCAGTAAAGATGAAGACCCAAACAACATCTAAGAAGTGCCAGTATAAACTTACTATAAATAATTTAGGAGCATTGTATGAATCCAAACCACGAGTGCCGATTTGAATTAACAAACAAATAACCCAAACAATACCTAATGATACGTGTGCACCGTGCGTACCTAGTAGTATAAAGAAACTAGACCAGAAGGAGCCAATAGTTGGGTTAACACCTTCAGAAGCATAGTGTGCGAATTCGTAAATTTCGAAACCTACGAATACAAGACCTAGGATAACTGTGATAATCATCCAAAACATCATTAAGTTTTGTTTTTCTTGTCGCATGTAATAAATTGCAATACCACAAGTATAAGAACTAATTAATAATGCAAAAGTCATTATTAAAATCAAATGTAATTCGAATAAGTCGGTAGTTAATTTACCGCCATATCCGCCACCATGTTGTAACGTTAATAACGTTGCAAATAGGGTACCGAATAACGCAAATTCAGCTGTAAGGAAAATCCAAAAGCCAAGTTTATTTAATTCGCCTTCGTGTGTACGAGAATCAATAGTATTTGCATCATGACTCATGACTTACAGCCTCCCTTTCTTTAATTCGAGCTTCTCTTAAACGAGCTTCAGTTACTGCAACTTCTGAAGCAGGGATGTGGTAACCATGATCAATTTGGAAACTTCTCCAAATCATAGTAATGAAGATACCTGCTAAACAGATAAGTGCTGGAACAATAGATTCGAAGATTAAGAAGAAACCACCAATAGTCATAAATATACCCATCCAGAATCCTACTGGAGTATTGTTTGGCATATGAATATCTTTGTAGTTATGGTTGTCTAAATAATGACGACCATGTTCTTTCATATCAACGAATGTATCGTAGTCATTCCAATCAGGAGTGATAGCAAAGTTGTATTTAGGTGGAATAGCTGATGCTGTAGACCATTCTAAAGTACGACCAAGTCCATCCCAGTTATCTCCAGTAGCTTCACGTGGAGCTTTGATATGACTATAAACGATACTTGCAACTAGGAATAAGAATCCAATTGCCATCAATACTGCACCGATAGTTGAGATGAAGTTTAGTAACCACCAACCATCAGAAGGCATGTAAGTGTATAGACGACGTGGCATACCATCTAAACCTAGAATGAATTGTGGTAAGAAACAAACGTTAAATCCGATCATGAAGAACCAGAAGCACCATTTGTTTAATGTTTCATTTAACTTGTAGCCCATCATTTTTGGATACCAGAAGATTAAACCAGCTAAGCAGGCAAATACTACACCAGTAACCAATGTATAGTGGAAGTGAGCTACTAAGAAATAAGTGTTGTGATATTGATAGTCAGCTGATGCCATTGCAAGCATTACACCAGTAACCCCTCCTAATAAGAAGTTAGGGATGAATGCTAATGAGAATAGCATAGGTGACTCAAATGTAATTCTACCTTTGTATAATGTGAGCAACCAGTTAAATAGTTTAACTCCGGTTGGAACACCGATTAACATTGTTGAGATAGAGAAGAATGAGTTAATTAACGCACCATTACCCATAGTGAAGAAATGGTGAACCCAAACTAAGAAACTTAAGAATGCGATACCTGCAGTTGCCCAAATCATACTTTGATGACCGAATAAACGTTTACGGGCAAAAGTAGGGATGATTTCTGAGTACATACCGAATGCTGGCAAAATAACGATATAAACTTCAGGGTGCCCCCATACCCAGAAGAAGTTTGCCCAAAGCATTGGCATACCGCCATTTGCTACAGTGAAGAACTGAGTTCCAAAAATTCTATCAGCAGTCATTAAAGCAAGTGCTACAGTGAACACTGGGAATGCTAATATAACGATTAATGTTGTAATGAATGTTGTTACACTGAACATTGGCATTTGCATAAACTTCATTGTTGGAGTTTTACATCTTAGAATCGTAACAAAGAAGTTGATACCAGTCATTAACGATCCGATACCAGATATTTGAATTGCAATTAAATAATAGTTAACACCTGGACCTGGACTGAATTCACCAGCAAGTGGTGCGTAGTTAGTCCAACCAGCAGCTGGTGATCCACCTACAATAAATGATAGGTTGAATAAAATCATACCAGCGAAGAATAGCCAGAAACTAACGTTATTCATTACAGGGAAGGCAACATCGCGTGCACCAAGTTGTAATGGAATAACAACATTCCATAAACCAAAGATAAATGGCATAGCCATAAATATAATCATAATTACGCCGTGCGTAGTAAATACTTCATTATAGTGGTTTGCTTCCAAGAATTTGTTATCTGGAATTGTTAATTGAGTACGTAACATTAACGCATCGATACCACCACGAACGAACATTAATACGGCAGAAATTAAATACATGATACCGATTTTTTTATGGTCTACGGATGTGAACCATTCTTTATATAGATATTTCCATAATTTGAAATAAGATATAACTGCTATAAGGCCGATGACTAAGAATGGCGCAGCAATTTGTGCTGAGATAATCATCCAATTTCCTTTAACTAGTAGTTGATCCCATGGAAAATTCATTAATGTCCACCTCCATGATCATCGTGTTCTTTTTTGTGAAGTTTAGACGCATTTTCGTCTTTTGCTCCCTTAGAAATTTTTTCCATTTCTTTAGAGTTATGATCCTCTTCTTTTTTGAACTCATTATCGTATTTTTCATTGTTGCCGAGAATCATAGGTTTCATACCGTGACGTTCATAGTTAGGGTTTGTTATATGAACCTTACGAGCAGGTTTGATTGGTTTATCTTTTACATCTTTGTATAAATCCTCTTCAGCTGTGAAGTTAGGATCTTTTTGTTCAAAGTTGTAACGTTTGTAAGCGTAGAAGATATACTCTGGATCAGCCGCAGGGTCAACAAACGCCATATGAGTTCCACTAAATGTTAATTCTTTGTTAGATGTGCTTGGTAAGAGTTGCTTGTCAAAAGTATCTTGACTTAAAGTTTTCTTACCTTTAGCCTCTTTTACCCACTTATCAAAATCATTTTGACTTACAGAGTGAACTTTAAATGTTTGACGAGAGAATCCCTCACCATTGAAGTTTGAGTTACGACCTCTGAAAGTACCTAATTGATCAGCTGTTAAAGTCCAATTCATAGTCATACCAGTCATGGCATATTTCTGACCACCTAATTGTGGAATCCAGAAACTTGTCATTGTATCCATAGATTGAAGCTTGAATACAACTGGTCGATCTTTAGGAATTGTTAATGTGTTAACAGTTTCAATATGTTGATCAGGGTAGGCAAAGAACCATTTATAGCCAGCACTTACTGCGTAAACGACAAGTGGATCTTTGTCTTTTTCTGGTGGTTTTTCATAATCGTATAAAGTTTTAACTGTAGGAATAGCTAAAGCAATTACGATTAAAATAGGTACCACAAACCAAATTGTTTCAATTAGAGAATTGTGGTGCATCTTACCAGATTCGCTATTCTTTTTGTAGCTATATTTAAAAATAAAAATAGCGAACATGGAAAGCACTACAGCAACAATAACAAGCATGAAAATTATTGAATAGATAATCAAGAACTTCTGACTGCTTGCTACTGGCCCTTTTGCATTAAAAACTTCTATATTTGAACAACCACTAAGTAAAATTAGTGTGCCAAATAATAGAAGCAAAGACTTAAATTTTGACACTTTTTTTGACCTCCTAATACTACAAATGTAGGGCTTACCAATAATTTTAGTTTATTACACAATATTTACAAGAGTATGTTCAAAAAAAATTACTTATTTATATAATTGAGGTCTGTTAGTCCTAGATATGACGGGGTTTGTAAGATTTGTTAAAATTATGTGTACATTTTGTGAAAATAGACAAATTTAGCAAAATTACATGTAATACAACACATTATTGATAAATCTTATCAATTAGATACAAAAAAAGAATATTACTTATAGAAAAATATGATCTTATATAGAAAGAATTAAGTTGAATAATATGTCTATAAGATGTGTCTGATTTTAGGTAGGTTAATAGTAGGATATATTGTTTTAGTTTATTGATTGAATGTTCTTTTAAGTGATGCATAGTCATATAAAATAATTTTTAATCACAAAAAAATAAACGCTTATACAATTAATTTTTGTATAAGCGTTCTCGTAATTTATAGCTCATTAAAATATATAATAGGTAGAAATTAAACAAAGATTATGTGTGATTAAGAGGAGAGGTTCATTTTACTTCAATATTTCTTATAGAAGTTTTTTCAGCACCATCAGAATCGGTAACTTGATATTTTACTTTATACTTACCTGCTTTGGATGTATCAACTTGACCATCAATTTTGATTTTATGAGTAAGATCGCCGTCTTCTTTATCGTAAGCACTTATGCCTTTAAGTAAATTATATTCTTGTCCTTTTTCAATAACGATATCGTTAACACCTTTTAATTGAGGTTCAGTATTAGTAGTGGCTTCTGCATTTAAATTGGGTGTCACTAATGTAGCTGAAACTCCAAGTGCTGATAATGACTGTAGTAATTTGTTCATAACTTAACCTCCGTCTATTGAATCATCTATAATTTAAGTTTAATATACCCTATTTTTATTTTGTCGACATCATACTATGGTCTTAATATAACTCAATCAACATAAAAATTAAATCCTTTTTTATGAAACTTTGATAAAGATTATGTAAATTGTGAATTGTTTGAAAACATTTACTGAAACTGAATTCAAAGTTAAGTGTTCAATTAATAAGTATTGTGAATTAGACGAAAATTCGTTGTTATATTTAAATGATTAATAAAAAAATATAATAAAATCAACTCATAAACTTATGTTCAACTCATTCATGTGTTGAAAGTAAGACAGAAAAAGTCCATGACTACATATTCATGTCACGGGCTTTTTCACTGATATTATTTTGTTAAGCCACGTCTTAATTTCTCTGCAAGAAGTGTATTATTAAGTACCATTGTAATAGTTAAAGGACCAACACCACCTGGTACTGGAGTAATTGCACTAGCTATTTCTTTTACTTCATCATATGCTACATCTCCTTTTAATTTTCCATTTTCATCAGGTGTATTACCAACATCTATAATTACTGCGCCTTTTTTGACATTTTCTTTAGTAACTAAACCAGGTTGTCCTACTGCGCTAACAATCACATCTGCTTGTTTTAAGTGTGCATTCATATTTTTTGTACGTGAATGTAAAATCGTAACAGTTGCGTTAGCTTGCAACAATAACTTTGAAACAGGTTGGCCAACAATATGACTACGACCAATAACAACTGCATTTTTTCCTTCTAAATTAATATCTGCGTGTTTTAAAATTTCCATAATACCCAGGGGTGTACATGGTACAAAGGTTTGCTCATCAATATACAATTTTCCAATATTAATTGGATGGAAACCATCTACATCTTTTTCCGGATTGATAGCTTCAAGTACTTTTTGTTCGCTTACCTGTTTAGGTAATGGTACTTGAACTAAAATACCACTAACAGTATCGTCATTGTTTAATCGATTAAGTTCGCTTAAAACTACTTCTTCTGATGTGGATTCGTCTAAGTGAATAATTTCTGATATCATTCCAATTTTTTCTGCTGCTTTTTTCTTTGATTTTACATAACTTTGGCTTGCACCATCATTACCAACTAATATGACTGATAATTTTGGAGTAAAACCATATTCTTTTAAGTCATTGACTTGATTTTTAAGTCTTTGTCTATATTCTTTTGCTATTTGTTTACCATCTAAAATTTTAGCAACCACCTTAAACCACTCCTAATTATTAATTAATATCTTAACTTTAACATTAATCAAAAAGCAAATGATAGTCAAAAGACGTAAATTAATATTTAAATTGATGTTAAAGTTCGATTTTTGATTGAAAAATACCAAATGGATTGTTATGCTATATGTGTAATATACAACTATTCCTAATAACAATCCAAAAGTTTCGAAAGGGTGTACAAAGTGAAAGTAGCAGTCATTATGGGCAGTTCCTCAGATTGGAAAATTATGAAAGAAAGTTGTTCGATGCTTGAAGAATTTGAAATA
Organism: Staphylococcus sp. GW823-FHT05F06; assembly: GCF_058795495.1. Classification (NCBI taxonomy): domain Bacteria; kingdom Bacillati; phylum Bacillota; class Bacilli; order Caryophanales; family Staphylococcaceae; genus Staphylococcus; species Staphylococcus sp. GW823-FHT05F06. Next base: position 114,615 of record NZ_JBXAHW010000005.1, read on the forward strand.
CCGTACGAAAAGAAAGTCGTTTCAGCTCATCGTACGCCTCAAATGATGTTCAATTTCGCTAGTCAAGCACGCCAAAATGGTTTTGATATTATCATTGCCGGTGCAGGGGGAGCAGCACACTTACCTGGAATGGTAGCTTCCATGACAACATTACCTGTGATTGGTGTGCCAATTGAATCTAAAAGTCTAAAAGGATTAGATTCATTACTATCTATCGTCCAAATGCCTGGTGGTATCCCAGTTGCAACCACAGCAATTGGAAAATCAGGTGCTAAAAATGCTGGGATATTAGCGGCAAGAATGTTAGGAATAACAAATGAATCAGTTCAAAATAATTTGGAAAATTATGAAAAATCTTTAGTCGCAAAAGTGGAGGAAATGCAAAATGAACTTCAGTAAACTTAAATTTGGCGCGACAATAGGAATCATTGGCGGAGGGCAGTTAGGAAAAATGATGGCTCAGTCTGCACAAAAAATGGGTTATAAGGTGATTGTCCTAGATCCTAATGAAGACTGTCCTTGTCGTTATGTCGCACATCAGTTTATTCATGCAAATTATGATGATGAGCAAGCTTTAAATCAGTTAGGTGAAAATTCTGATGTTGTTACTTATGAGTTTGAAAATATTTCGTCTGAACAATTAAAAAAACTCACTCAGTTATATCATATTCCCCAAGGGTACCAAGCTATTGAACTATTACAAGATAGGCTAACCGAGAAGCAAACATTACTAGAAGCAAATACTCAAATTGTTCCTTTTGTACAAATTCAAACAAATCAAGACTTATTAAAAGCCATAGAAAAATTAGGCTTTCCGTTCATAGTGAAAACACGTTTTGGTGGATATGATGGTAAAGGACAAATTTTGGTAAGAAATGATTCGGAATTAGACGAAGCATACCAGCTAGTTGAGAAGCAAGAATGTGTTGCTGAACAATATCTTGATATTCAAAAGGAAGTATCTCTTACAGTAACAATTGGAAATGAACAACAAACAACATACTTTCCTCTTCAAGAAAATGAACATCAAAATCAAATATTATTTAAAACAGTCGTTCCAGCAAGATCTGATAAAGAAAATGAAGCACGTAAGGAAGTTGAGAAAATCACTCGCGCAATTCATTTTGTGGGAACCTTTACAGTAGAATTCTTTATTGATAAAGAAAACAACTTATATGTAAATGAAATTGCACCAAGACCACATAATTCTGGACACTATTCAATAGAAGCTTGTGATTACTCACAGTTTGATACACATATTTTAGCCATAACTGGTCAAAAACTTCCGCAAGCTATTGAATTATTAAAGCCAACAGTAATGATGAATTTATTAGGTCGCGATTTGGATTTACTTGAAAATGAATTTAGCAGACATCCAGATTGGCATATTCACATTTACGGTAAGAAAGAAAGAAAACCTGATAGAAAAATGGGGCACATGACTTTACTGACGGATGATGTCAATCAAACAGAACAATATATGTTAATGAAATTTGAAGGGAGAGACAAGTAAGTGTCATTGTTATATGAAGGTAAAGCTAAAAGAGTATTCACGACAAATATTGATGGACAATTACGAGTTGAATATAAAGATGAGGTAACAGCAGGAAACGGTGCAAAAAAAGATACTATGATTGGCAAGGGTAAGTTAAATAATCAAATTACTTCTATTATATTTGATTATTTAACTCATAATCATATTGACAATCACTTTATTAAACAACTTTCACAAACAGAACAACTCGTCCAACAAGTTGATATTATACCTTTAGAAGTTGTTGTTAGAAACATTGCCACTGGTTCGATCACAAAACGTCTTGGTTTTAAAAAGGGGCATACATTTGAAGAACCTCTAGTAGAATTCTTCTACAAAAAAGATGAACTTAATGATCCGCTTATTACTGATGACCATGTAAAATTACTCGGCATAGCGAACGATGAAGAAATAAAACAACTTAAACAAATGGCAAAAGATATTAATCAAGTACTGATTCAATTGATGAATGAAATGAGTTTGAGACTTGTAGATTTTAAGGTTGAATTTGGTAAAACCAATGGTGGAAAAATTTTACTTGCAGATGAAATCTCTCCTGACACTTGTAGAATATGGGATAAAAATACGGATACTAACTTTGATAAAGATGTATATAGAAACAACACTGGCTCGTTGATTGAAACTTATCAAACATTTTTAAATAAATTGGAGGATCTTAAATAATGAAAACGATTGAACTACATATCACTTTACAACCACAAGTTTTAGATACACAAGGACAAGCTTTAAACCGAGCAGTTCACGATCTCGGTTATGAACAAGTGAATGACATTCGAGTAGGTAAAGTTTTATATATGACAGTTAATGAACCAACTGACGAGGCTGTTGATAATATTATTACGACACTAAGTGAAAAGTTATTTGCTAATACAGTCATTGAAGAATATAGCTATAAAGTTATCGATGAAAAGGAGAAAGCATAATATGAAATTTGCAGTTCTTGTGTTCCCTGGTTCAAACTGCGATAGAGACATGTATAACGCAGCTATTAAATCAGGTGTTGATGCAGCGTATGTCGATTATCGTGAAACGACTTTAGATGGTTTTGATGGTGTTTTAATACCTGGTGGTTTTTCATTTGGCGATTATTTGAGATCGGGAGCTATGGCAAGTGTTGCTCCGATTATTAAAGAAGTTAAGCGATTTGCGAAAGAAGGTAAGCCTGTTTTAGGAGTATGTAATGGGTTTCAAATTTTAACTGAGATTGGATTGTTACCAGGCGCATTACTTCATAATGATTCACATTTATTTATAAGTAGAAACGAAACTTTAAAAATTACTAATAATCAAACACCTTTTACGCATTTATATGTGAAAAATGAGAATGTTGTTTATCCTGTAGCACACGGTGAAGGTCATTATTATTGTACTGATGAAATATATCGTGAACTCAACGATAACAATCAAATTATCCTTAAATATACGAATAACCCTAATGGCTCTTATGAGGATATTGCAGGAATAGTTAATAAAGAGGGAAACGTTTGTGGGATGATGCCACACCCTGAACGCGCACTTGAAACATTATTAGGAACAAATAGTGGTGTGAAATTGTTTGAATCAATGGTGAAAAGTTGGAGGGAACAAAATGTCTAAATTTATCGAACCAAGTAATGAAGAGATTAAACTTGAAAAACTTTATCAAGATATGGGATTAAGTGATAAAGAATATGACAAAGTGGTTGAAATTCTTGGTAGAGAACCCAACTTCACAGAAGTAGGAATTTTCTCAGTGATGTGGAGCGAACATTGCTCATATAAACATTCTAAACCATTTTTAAAACAATTTCCTACGACAGGAGAGCACGTATTAATGGGACCAGGAGAAGGTGCAGGTGTTGTAGATATAGGCGATAATCAAGCCGTAGTATTTAAAGTTGAGTCTCACAATCATCCATCTGCAATTGAACCATATCAAGGTGCGGCAACTGGAGTCGGAGGTATTATTAGAGATATTGTTTCAATTGGTGCCCGTCCAATTAATTTACTAAATAGTCTTCGTTTTGGTGAGTTAACTGTAAAACAAAATCAACGATTACTTAAAGGTGTTGTAAGTGGTATTGGTGGATATGGCAACTGTATTGGTATTCCTACTACGGCTGGTGAGATTGAATTTGATGAACGCTATGATGGCAATCCATTAGTCAATGCTATGTGTGTAGGAATCATTGATCATGATATGGTCCAAAAAGGAACAGCTAAGGGTGTTGGTAATTCCGTTATATATGTAGGTTTAAAAACTGGGCGTGACGGTATTCATGGTGCAACATTTGCATCTGAAGAACTTACTGAGGAAAGTGAAAGTAAAAGACCTTCAGTACAAATTGGAGATCCATTTGTAGGCAAAAAGCTAATGGAAGCAACATTAGAAGCAATTACTTTTGATGAACTAGTAGGTATACAAGATATGGGAGCAGCTGGTTTAACTTCATCTTCATCTGAAATGGCAGCTAAAGGTGGTAGTGGTTTACATTTAAGACTTGATCAAGTTCCAACAAGAGAACCTGGAATTTCCCCATATGAAATGATGCTTTCAGAAACGCAAGAAAGAATGCTGTTAGTTGTAGAAAAAGGTACAGAACAAAAGTTTTTAGATTTATTCAATAAACACGAACTAGATAGTGCAGTAATCGGTGAAGTAACAGACACTGATAGATTCGTGCTTACATACGATGATGAAGTGTATGCAGACATTCCTGTGCAACCTCTTGGTGATGAGGCACCAGTGTATATTTTAGAAGGAGAAGAAAAGGAATATAATACATCAAAAAACGATTACAGCAATATAGATGTACATGATACATTTATCAAGTTATTACAACACCCAACAATAGCATCTAAACATCATTTATATGAACAATACGATCAACAAGTAGGAGCAAATACAATTATTAAGCCAGGTTTACAAGCTTCAGTTGTGCGCGTAGAAGGAACACAAAAAGCTATTGCTTCAACTATAGATGGTGAAGCACGTTATGTTTTCAACCAACCTTATGAAGGTGGAAAAATGGTTGTTGCTGAAGCCTATCGAAATTTAATTGCAGTAGGGGCGACACCATTGGCTATGACTGATTGTCTAAACTATGGTTCTCCAGAGAAGAAAGAAATCTATCAACAATTAATAGATTCAACAAAAGGTATGTCAGAAGCTTGTAAAGTGCTTCAAACTCCTGTAGTTTCAGGAAATGTTTCATTATATAACGAGACACGTGGAACCTCTATCTTCCCTACACCTGTCGTAGGTATGGTTGGTCTTATTGAAGACGTGAGCTATCTAAAAGAGTTTAAACCTAAAGCAGGAGATAAGATTTATTTAGTTGGTGAAACGCGTGATGACTTTGGTGGTAGTCAATTGGAAAAATTGTTGTATGGATCAGTTAATCATGAGTTTGAATCTATTGATTTAAGTGATGAAGTTTCAAAAGGAAAATTAATCAAACAGGCTATTCGTAATGGCATTGCATCTCATGTACAAACAGTTGGTAAGGGCGGCTTATTAGTTACTTTAGCTAAAATTAGTGCCCATTATGATTTAGGTATGCAAGCTCAATTGGATGTTACCAATGCACAATTATTTAGTGAAACTCAAGGACGATATATTGTTGTTGTTAAAGAAGGGCAAACTTTGGATATAGATCAAGCTCAAGAAATTGGGCATTTAACTCATCAGCAGTTATTTGATATATCTAATTCAGACGTAAAAATAAAAGAAAACGTTTCAGATATTAAACAAAAATGGGAAGGGGCTATAGTTCAATGTCTAACTACTCAGGATTAAATGAAGAATGTGGCGTTTTCGGTATTTGGAATCATCCTGAAGCAGCACAGTTAACATATATGGGTCTACATAGTTTACAACACAGAGGTCAAGAAGGTGCAGGTATTGTAGTTTCAAATCACGAAACGCTAAAAGGTGAACGAGGATTAGGCCTATTAACTGAAGCAATTAAAGACGAACATATGTCAAATATAAAAGGTTATCCACATGCGATAGGACATGTTCGTTACGCAACCTCTGGTAATAAAGGCATTGAAAATATTCAACCATTTTTATATCATTTTTATGATATGAGCGTAGGTATATGTCATAACGGTAATTTAATTAACGCTAAATCATTACGTCAAAATTTAGAAGAACAAGGTGCGATTTTCCATTCTTCTTCTGATACTGAAGTCATTATGCACTTAATTCGTCGTAGTAAGGCGCCGACATTTGAAGAAGCATTGAAAGAGAGTTTGCGACTCATTAAGGGTGGATTTACTTTTGCCATCCTAACAAAAGATGCGTTGTATGGTGCAGTAGATCCTAATGCTATTCGACCATTAGTAGTTGGAAAAATGGAGAACGGTGCTTATATTTTAGCAAGTGAAACATGTGCGATTGATGTTTTAGGTGCTGAATTTATACAAGATATTCATGCAGGTGAGTATGTTGTTATTACGGATGAAGGTATAGAAGTTAAGACTTACACACGACAAACAACAACTGCAATTTCAGCTATGGAATATATTTATTTTGCGAGACCTGATTCAACGATTGCAGGAAAAAATGTTCATGCGGTACGAAAGGCATCAGGTAAACGGTTAGCACAGGAAAACCCAGCAAAAGCAGATATGGTAATAGGCGTACCTAATTCATCATTATCTGCAGCAAGTGGTTATGCTGAAGAAATAGGCCTACCATATGAAATGGGACTAGTTAAAAATCAATATGTTGCTCGAACTTTTATACAACCTACTCAGGAATTAAGAGAGCAAGGTGTACGTGTGAAACTGTCGGCTGTTAAGGATATTGTTGATGGTAAAGATATCGTACTTGTAGATGATTCGATTGTTCGAGGTACAACGATTAAACGCATAGTTAAAATGCTTAAGGATTCAGGAGCTAACCGCATTCACGTAAGAATTGCTTCTCCCGAATTTATGTTCCCTAGTTTTTATGGTATTGACGTATCTACAACAGCTGAACTCATCTCAGCAAGTAAGTCTCCTGAGGAAATTAAAAATCATATTGGTGCAGATTCTCTTGCTTATTTAAGTGTTGATGGCTTAATCGAGTCTATAGGACTTGATTATGATGCGCCATATCATGGCTTGTGTGTAGAAAGTTTTACAGGTGATTATCCAGCAGGACTTTACGATTATGAGAAAAATTATAAAAAGCATTTAAGTGAACGTCAAAAATCATATATAGCTAATAATAAACATTATTTTGATAGTGAGGGAAATTTACATGTCTAAAGCATATGAGGAATCTGGTGTAAATATTCAAGCAGGATATGAAGCAGTCGAAAGAATAACAAGTCATGTTGAACGTACATTGCGCAAAGAAGTATTAGGTGGTTTAGGTGGATTTGGTGCAACATTTGATTTGTCTCAATTAAAAATGAAAGCGCCAGTTCTGGTATCAGGTACTGACGGTGTGGGTACAAAGTTAAAATTAGCAATTGACTATGGAAAGCATGACACAATTGGTATTGATGCTGTCGCAATGTGTGTAAATGATATTTTAACAACAGGTGCTGAACCTTTATACTTTTTAGACTATATTGCCACGAATAAAGTAGTGCCAAGTACTATTGAGCAAATCGTTAAAGGTATAAGTGACGGTTGCGAACAAACCAATACGGCACTTATAGGCGGTGAAACTGCTGAAATGGGAGAAATGTATCATGAAGGTGAATATGATATTGCTGGTTTTGCAGTAGGAGCGGTAGAGAAAGAGGACTATATTGATGGTTCAAATGTTGAAGAAGGACAAGCAATTATTGGTTTAGCTTCAAGTGGTATTCATTCAAATGGCTATAGTCTAGTTAGAAAAATGATAAAAGAGTCAGGAGTTCAATTACATGATCAATTTAATGGTCAAACCTTTTTAGAAACCTTCCTTGCACCAACAAAATTGTATGTAAAGCCTATTCTTGAATTAAAGAAACATATTGATATCAAAGCGATGAGCCATATTACTGGTGGAGGTTTCTATGAAAATATTCCGCGTGCCCTTCCTAAAGGTTTATCAGCAAAAATAGATACACAATCATTCCCAACGTTGGAAGTCTTTAATTGGCTTCAAAAACAGGGCAACATTTCAACGAATGAAATGTATAACATATTTAATATGGGTATTGGATATACAATTATTGTTGACAAAAAAGATGTTCAAACAACATTAACAACGTTACGTGCAATGGATACAACTGCATATGAAATTGGTGAGATTATAAAAGATGATGATACACCTATTCATTTATTGGAGGTAGAATAGTGACCAATATAGCGATTTTTGCCTCAGGATCAGGTAGTAACTTTGAAAATATTGTAAAACATATCCAAACAGGGCAATTATCTGGTATCAATGTAACGGCACTGTATACAGATAATGAAGGGGTACCCTGTATTGATAGAGCTAAAAATTTAAATATTCCAATTCATATTAACAAGCCAAAAGACTTTTCATCCAAATCTTTATATGAACAGCATCTACTTAAATTATTATCCAGTGAGGAAGTTCAGTGGATTGTATTAGCTGGTTATATGAGACTAGTTGGCCAAGACTTATTACAAGCTTATGAAGGACGGATATTAAATATACATCCCTCATTATTGCCTAAATTCAAAGGTTTAGATGCCATAGGACAAGCGTTAGAAAGTGGAGATACTGTAACTGGATCAACTGTCCATTATGTAGATAGTGGGATGGATACGGGAGAAATTATTGAACAACAGCAATGTGATATAAAACCGGACGATACTAAAGAACAATTAGAAGATAGAGTAAAACATTTAGAATATGAACTTTATCCAAGAGTTATAGCTAAAATCATTAAATAGAGGAGTATCTTATAGAATGAAAAAAGCAATATTAAGCGTTTCTAATAAAAGTGGAATTGTAGAGTTTGCAAAAGCATTAACTAATTTAGACTATGAACTGTATTCTACGGGTGGTACAAAACGTGTATTAGAAGATGCGAATATCAAGATTAAGTCCGTGTCAGAATTAACACAATTTCCAGAGATTATGGATGGTCGTGTTAAAACACTACATCCAGCAGTCCATGGTGGTATTTTAGCTGATCGAGATAAAGAACATCATTTAGAGCAATTACGAGAACAACATATTGATTTAATTGATATGGTAGTAGTCAACCTATATCCTTTCCAACAGACTGTTGCTCAACCTGATGTAACAGAAACTGATGCAATAGAAAATATTGATATTGGTGGACCTACAATGTTAAGAGCAGCTGCTAAAAACTTTAAACATGTTACAACTATCGTACATCCTTCCGATTACAATGAGGTAATTGAGAGAATTAAAAATCATCAATTGGACGAAGCATATAGAAAATCACTAATGGTTAAAGTTTTCCAACATACAAATGAATATGATCATGCTATTGTTAACTATTTCAAAGACAATAAAGAAACACTAAGGTATGGCGAAAATCCTCAACAATCTGCATATTTTGTTAGAACATCTGATAGCAAACATACGATTGCTGGTGCAAAACAATTACATGGTAAACAATTGAGTTTTAATAATATTAAAGACGCAGATGCAGCGCTCAGTTTAGTAAAAAAATTCAACGAGCCAACTGCTGTAGCAGTAAAACATATGAACCCGTGTGGAGTAGGAATTGGACAGTCGATTGATGAAGCATTTCAACATGCATATGAAGCGGATAATCAATCAATATTTGGCGGAATTATAGCATTGAATAGAACGGTAGATGTTAAATTAGCTGAAGCATTACATTCTATCTTTTTAGAAGTAGTTATCGCACCTCAATTTACTGAGGAAGCTTTAAAAATATTGACACAAAAGAAAAATATTCGTTTATTACAAATAGATATGACAATTGATAACGCTGAACAAGAATTTGTTTCCGTTTCAGGTGGTTACTTAGTACAGGATAAAGATAATAAAGATGTGACTCGAAACGACATGACTGTTGCTACCGACACTCAACCTACAGAAGCACAGTGGGAAGCTATGCTTCTAGGTTGGAAAGTTGTAAGTGCCGTTAAGAGTAATGCAGTGATTTTGAGTAATAACAAACAAACAGTTGGTATAGGTGCAGGACAAATGAATCGTGTAGGTTCCGCTAAAATTGCAATCGAAAGAGCAATAGAAATTAACGATAATGTTGCGCTTGTTTCAGATGGTTTCTTCCCAATGGGAGATACAGTTGAATATGCTGCCGAACATGGTATTAAGGCAATTATTCAACCAGGTGGTTCAATTAAAGATCAAGATTCCATTGATATGGCTAATAAATATGGCATTACAATGGTTATGACAGGTATGCGTCATTTTAAACATTAATTTTTGAAAAGAAAGGGGTAATCTATTGAAAGTTTTAATAGTTGGAGCTGGTGGACGTGAACATGCATTAGCTTCTAAAATCAATCAATCTCCAATTGTAGATAAGGTTTACGCGATTCCAGGAAATGATGCAATGGTCAATATTGCTGAAGTGCACAGTGAAATTGCTGAATCAGATCATCAAGCTATTTTACATTTTGCTCAGCATAACGCAATTGATTGGGTAATCATTGGGCCTGAACAACCTTTAATAGATGGGTTAGCTGATTTATTAAGAAATGCAAATATTAAAGTGTTTGGTCCAGGACAAGATGCCGCTCAAATTGAAGGTTCAAAATTATTTGCCAAGCAATTAATGGACAAATATCGTATTCCTACAGCAGAATATAAAGAAGTAAGTTCACGTAACGAGGCGTTGCAATATGTTGAAACTTGTGATTTACCAATCGTAATAAAGAAAGACGGTTTAGCAGCAGGTAAAGGGGTTATTATTGCTTTTACGAGAGAAGACGCATTAGATGGGGTCAAAAAAATTTATCAAGAAGAAAAAGGGAAAGTCGTTTTCGAAAGTTATTTAGAAGGAGAAGAGTTTTCTTTAATGACTTTTGTAAATGGAGATTATGCGGTTCCTTTCGACTGTATTGCTCAAGATCATAAGCGAGCATTTGATAATGATCAAGGACCAAATACTGGTGGGATGGGCGCATATTGCCCTGTACCCCACATTGATGCATCTGTTCTTGAACAAACCAATAAGGAGATTGCTCAACCTATTGCTAAAGCTATGGCACAAGAAGGTCATGACTTCTTCGGATTACTATATATTGGTGCAATTTTAACAAAAGATGGACCTAAAGTTATTGAATTTAATGCACGTTTTGGTGATCCTGAAGCACAAGTATTATTAACACGTTTAGAAAGTGACTTAATGCAACTCATTATCGATTTGGAAAATTGCCAACCCATTCATTTTAACTGGAAAGATGAAGCTGTTGTAGGAGTAATGCTAGCATCTAAAGGATACCCTGGTTCATATGAAAAAGGGCATGAAATAAGTGGTTTTAATCTAGATTCTCATTATTATGTGAGTGGATTAAAGAAAGAAGGTCAATGTTTTGTGAATTCTGGTGGAAGAGTTATCCTAGCTATAGGGGAAGGTCCAACAGTTGAAAAAGCACAAGCAAATGCATATGAACATGCACGACAAATAAAAAGTGATAATCTTTTTTATCGTAATGATATTGGGAATAAAGCCATCACTAAGTAAAATTGGTTGTTCAATTTGAAATAAAGTCCTTCGTTGATTGGATAAGATCAACGAAGGACATTTTTTATGATTTCTATTTACATTGGAATAAAATGAATATTTACTTTTAATTAAATATTTGGTGTATGATTATTAGTCTAATTGTCCAAAACGGACATCATGAATACCAGTAATTGGAAGGTATGATGATAAGACAAATGACAAAGTAATGATAATTAATATACAAGCAATAAATACGATATCTTTATATGAAAATGGTACCCGATAGTAGTATGTTCTCGGACCATCTTTAAAACCTTTAGACTCCATTGCAACTGAAAGTTGATGTGCACGTCGAATATTTTGACTTAATAAAGGTATGACTAAATGATTAAGACGCTTGATTCCTTTATAGTTAGATGCATCTATCATTTGATAACGCATTTTTAGGGAACGTCTTAATTGAATAAGAGAACTTATTATAAGTGGAACCATTCTAATCGCTGCCATAAAAGCATAAGCAAACTTTGGCTTTACCTTTAAATGTTGCATTAAACTATAAAAAATCATTACAATTTGTGAAGTCAATGCGATTAGTATACCAAACATTGAAACGGTAATTGTTCTCATAGATAGATGAAGACCTCGTACAATACTTTCTGTACTTATTTGCAAAATACCAAATTTTACAAGCATATGTTCTCCATCACCATATAAAATCATAAATAATGATGACATCAAGGCAAAGAGGGTTGTAACTAATATAAATATTGCCGTTATTTTAAATTCTGTACCGTTAAATAAAAGTAAGAACATAAACATTAATATGACGATATAAATCATAAAGTCGAAGTTATGGATAAATATAATGAAAAAGAATAATGCGATACCTAAAAGTAACTTAGTAATAATATTTACATCATCAACGAAGGTGTGGCGTTTTTTCCATCTTTCAAACAATGTGTTCACCTTCCATTTCTTTAAGACACCCATCTTCCACGCGTAATCGTCTTGTTGGATATCGTTTAATAATTTCTGGATCATGTGTCACCATGATAATTGTTTGACCTTGATTAACGCGTTCTTGAAATAACTTAATAAGTTGAAATGTATTATGACTATCTAGACCGAATGTTGGTTCATCTAGTAAAATAATCTCTGCCTTTGAACTTAATGCTGTTGCAACACTTAAACGACGCTTTTGACCTGTTGATATTTCAAAAGGATGATGATCCTTAACTTGATCTAAATGTAATAATTTTAACAGATCCATGGTTTCATCATTCGCATGCTTAGGATCTAAGTGATTATAATGAATATACACTTCATCATAAACAGAATTAGTAATAAATTGTAATTCAGGGTTCTGATATACCAAATACATATGCTTTGCCGCTTGTTTAATTTTAGATAATAATTGATCGCGATAAAACATGTCACCTTCATATTTAATCAGTTGTAACATAGCTTCTAGTAAAGAGGTTTTACCAGCACCATTTTTACCAGTGATTGTTAACCATTCACCTGAATACAGTTTAAGCTCCTTGGATGAAAAAAGTGTCTTTTTACCTCTAATAATTTGCCCGTCGTCAAAATGAAATAAGAGGTTCTTTGTTTGATTAGGTAATGGGATGGGGCGTGGTGCACTGTGCCATGCTCTAGGGTGCCAAACTCCATATTCAGTTAATAACGCTTCATAATGATCCAAGATTTGTTCTGGGGTGTCGTCAGCAACAATTTCACCATCATAATTTAATAACAATACGCGGTCAACATGTTGCCAAATATGTTCAACCTTATGCTCAACAATTAAAACTGTTTGATCTTCCCAAAGATTGATTAATTTCTTCCATAAATCTTCAGTTGCTTTCACGTCGAGCATTGCAGTAGGCTCATCTAAAAAAAGTGTCTTTGATTTTTGTAGTATTGTTTCAACAATAGCTAACTTCTGTTTCATGCCACCACTTAGATTATTGACATATGTTTTATGAGTAACATTAAGGTCTACAGACTTTAGTGCTTCTTCGATTTCTTGATCCATCTCACTTCTAGGAATATTTCTATTTTCTAAAACAAATGCAAGTTCTTCATATACTTTTGGCATACAAAATTGATTATCTGGATCTTGAAATATAACGCCACTATCATGATCAATATTCAATTCATCATATTTCATCGGAAGTTCAATTAAATTAGGTACTATTCCACTTAATACATTAAGTAATGTGCTTTTACCTGATCCGGAAGGACCGAGTAAAAGCACTTTTTCTTTATTTTTAATCTCAAGATTTAAGTTATTGAATATTTTCCTATCACCATTCGGATACTTTAAACGTAAATTTTTAACACGTAACAATTAAAAAATCCCCTTATAGGTTATCGTAATCTTGTTGTGATGCTGGTCTAAAGAATTTAGTTACACCGGTTTTATCTAATGCTTTGACAATCCAGTATGAAACTAAACCAGCTAATACAATTCCGCTAATTGAACGGAAAACTATAAATAGTAGTAAGTTCCATCCAGCAACTTCGTTTAAGTAACCATAGAAGTAATCCACTGGGAAAGAGATTAAAGCAGTTGCTAACCCAGCAAGCATTGCTACAGCAGCAGAACGTGATTTGTATTTAAAAATAGCAAATATAATTTCACAAGCCAATCCCTGTAATATCGCATATATGATAGTAGGTATATCAAATTTTCCCATAACAATCGTTTCACCAGCTCCAGCTGCGATTTCTGCTAATAATGCTATACCTGGCTTAGGAATGATTAAGTAACAAACGACTGCTGCCATAAACCATACACCATATGTAAGTTGTTCTAAGTGAATACCCGCAACTTGTACAATATTGTAAACAAACCACCATAAGTTATAAATGATGGCAAATACTACTGAAATTAAAACTGTCACAAGAATTTCAGATAGTTTCAAACCTTTTGACATAAAAAACATCCTCCTAAAAAACGCACAACCTTCTCTAGGAAAGTTGTGCGTCAGAAGTTACATCTAATCATAATCCATTAGATTAGATGTATAACAACACTTTCCTACGCTAGTAACTAGCTAGATCAGGTTCGAAGGGTTTGAGGTTGGCCTCATCTCAGTAAAGAATACACCCCTAGTGCGTTCAATTATTTAATTAATTTAAATGTATGATTTTTATCATATATTGTCAAGGTTCTTTCGAGTATTGTTATTTAAATGAGAAATATATTTACTATTATAGAGATGAATTGCAATAAATGTGTATCGAAGTAAAATTTATAGAATTAATGATTTAAATTTTTCTAACCAGTCTTTAATTTGATATTAAAAATAGCTAAATAAAAATGATTAGTATAGTTTTAAGTAAACTAAATTAAAAAATAACCAATTGTTTGTTTTATTACACAAAGAGGAGTAAAATACAATTGAAAGCGATATCATATAGATTTTCAAACTTTATCTAATTGGAGTGATGTTTCTATGTATTATACAAATAGTAATTATGAAGCGTTTGCTCGGCCTAAAAAACCTGAAAATGTTGATAATAAATCAGCCTATTTGATAGGGGCTGGATTAGCTTCTTTAGCTGCAGCATGTTTTTTAATTAGAGATGGACAAATGAAAGGCGAGAATATCCATATTTTAGAAGAGTTAGATATCTCAGGAGGAAGTTTAGATGGCATCAATATGGAGCATCATGGCTATGTAGTACGTGGTGGCAGAGAAATGGAAAATCATTTTGAATGCTTATGGGATTTATTCAGAAGTATACCATCACTTGAGCAAACTAATGCTTCTGTGTTAGACGAGTTTTATTGGTTAAATAAAGAAGACCCTAATTATTCTAAATGTAGAGCGATTGAAAGTGGAGGTAAGCGTATTGATACTGATGGTGATTTTACATTAACAAAAAAAGCAATTAAAGAAATTTTAAATTTATGTTTGATGAAAGAAGAAGATTTAGACGATGTTAAAATCACTGATGTCTTTTCAAGAGACTTTTTAAATTCTAATTTTTGGCTTTATTGGAAAACAATGTTTGCATTCGAGCCATGGCATTCAGCGATGGAGATGCGTAGATATCTTATGCGTTTTGTGCATCATATTGGTGGTTTAGCAGATTTTAGTGCATTAAAATTTACTAAGTATAATCAATATGAATCTTTAGTATTACCGATGATAGAATATCTAAAATCACATAGCGTGAACTTTGAATTTGGAGTACAAGTGAATAATATTTTAGTTGATGCAACACCATCTACTAAAATTGCTAGAGAAATCATTTTAACTAGAGATGATAAAGAAGAATCTATCCCGTTGACAGTTAATGACTTGGTATTTGTTACTAATGGAAGTATTACCGAAAGTTCAACCTATGGTGATAATGACCACCCTGCTCCTATAACACATTCTTTAGGTGGTAGTTGGACATTATGGAAAAACTTAGCTAATCAAAGTCCTGAATTCGGAAGACCTGAGAAATTCTGTGATCACATTCCAGCTAAAAGTTGGTTCGTATCAGCAACGGCAACAACAGATAATAAAAAAATAATCTCATATATCGAACAATTATGTAAAAGAGATGTTTTATCAGGTCGGACAGTCACAGGCGGTATCATTTCTGTCGCTAATTCGAGTTGGCAACTTAGTTTTACAGTGAACCGTCAGCAACAATTTAAGAAACAACCTAAAAATCAAGTTAGTGTATGGATTTACGCATTATACTCTGACGAAAAAGGAGACTTCATTAAAAAACCAATCACGGAATGTACTGGTAGTGAAATCTGTCAAGAATGGTTATATCATATGGGTGTTCCACAAGAGGAAATTGTTGAATTAGCTCAATCAGAATGTAACACGATTCCTGTTTATATGCCATATGTAACTGCATATTTCATGCCTAGAGCATACAAAGATCGACCGTTAGTAGTACCGAATGGCTCTAAAAATTTAGCATTTATTGGAAACTTTGCAGAAACAGCACGGGATACTGTATTCACTACAGAATATTCAGTTAGAACAGCTATGGAAGCTGTTTATCAATTATTAGATGTTGATAGAGGTGTACCTGAAGTTTATGCCTCTGAATTTGATGCACGCGTACTGATGGATGCATTTTATGAATTAAATGATCGTAAATCTTTACATGAACTTGTTAATAAAAACTTTATTAAAAGATCAGTATTAAATACAGTGCTGAAGAAAATACGTGGTACTTTCATTGAAGAATTGTTACGTAAACATAAATTACTATAGTGTAATTAAATGATAAATATAACTGTCGTCCAAGATTAGAATTTTGGCGACAGTTTTTTCTATCATTGATATTAATAATGATTTAAGAGCTATGACGCAAATCTTTCGAAAAAGTAGTCGTAAAATTGTTGTGTAATTTCTTTTGGATAAATAAATATTCTGCTGAATTTTACATAAATGTCAACTGTGAAATAAAAAAGGTTAAATAATAACGTAGATTTGTATTAAAAGAAATTATTATAATGATAATCATAGATGAACGCCTTTATTAGTACAGAAAAAAGACAATTTCTATCAAAAATTTTAATAGAAATTGTCTTTTTATATTACTTATGAACTCAATGATTCAACGATTTAAATGCTAATAGATCATCTTATTATCTAGCATAAACACTTATATCATTAGTGAAATTAATCTAGTGTATCTTGAATATCTTTCTTTGTTTGTTCGATATCATCTGTTTTTTCTTCGTTTTGTTCTTTAAGTTTTTCTTCTACTTCTTTGGCTTTTTCTGCTGATTTTTTTTCGAATTCTTTATTTGTCATAAAAATTCACCTCTTTAATAGGATTTCTGTTTACACAAATGTTTTACCCCGTTATTCTATTAATAAACGTTTGTAGGACTATAGATGTATTTCATGATATTTTAAAGACAATTAAACGATCTTCATATATAATAATTTTGAGGTGAACAGTATGTCTTTTCTTAGGAAACACACCGAAATTATATTTAGTTATATCATCGGTATCGTTTCACTTTTTACAGGTCTCATTATTTTTATTAACTTACCTTTAATCAAACAATTTAAAGGTGACAAAAAGGTTGATACGCATGTGCATAACGTATGGGAATTCCTAAATGCCTTTTTTGCCGAGATTATAAAAGTGATGAGTAAATTTATTGGTGGCTTTCCAATTACAAGTGCCATAGTAATCATCGTATTTGGTATTCTAGTGATGCTGTTAGGTCACACTTTATTTAGAACTATTAAATACGATTATGACATTTCAATTTTCTTTTTAGTTATTGGCATTATGTACTTTATCATTACATTATTGCTAATGACACAAGTGTATGGCTTTTTTGCTATCGTCTTTATTATTCCTTTTACAGTTCATATTGGTTACATAGTTTATAAAGATGAGTTGAACCAAGACAATCGAAAGAACCATTATATGTGGATTATTGTAACTTATGGAATGAGTTATCTTATTACCCAAATTTCGCTATATGGACGTATTGACGCAAATGAAATTGAATCAATTGATATTTTAAGTGTAAATACATTCTTCATTATTATGTGGTTATTAGGTCAGATGGCTATATGGAATTTCTTATTCCTAAGACGTTCATTACCACTCACTAAAGAAGAATTAGGCGAAGAGGAACCTGAACTTTCAAGAACTAATAAAGGCAATGTATCTAATCAAACTAAAGTTCACTTAAAACAACTACAAAATAAGACAACCGAGTATGCACGTAAGACTAGAAGAAGTGTTGATTTAGATAAAATTAGAGCCAAAAGGGACAAATTTAAGCAAAAAATTAACAGCATAGTAGATATACAAGAGGACGATATTCCAAATTGGATGAAAAAACCTAAATGGGTTAAACCTATGTATGTTCAATTGTTTTGTGGTGTAATTATTCTGTTTTTTGCTTTTCTAGAATTTAATAATAGAAACGCATTATTCTTAACTGGTGAATGGGAGTTATCACAAACGCAATATGTAGTTGAGTGGGTAACATTATTATTGCTACTTTTCATTATTATTATTTATATTGCAACTACATTAACTTATTATTTAAGGGATAAATATTATTATTTACAACTCTTTATGGGCAGTATTTTATTCTTTAAATTTCTTACAGAATTTATCAATATTATGGTACATGGATTATTATTATCAATTTTCATTACGCCAATCTTATTATTAATGCTTATTGCAATGATTGTTGCTTATTCTTTACAGTTGAGAGAAAAATAAATAGGTTAAATTTGATTTATAACAACTAATCATTGGTGAAAATACTTAACTTTTCAAATCAATAATTGTATTTATCTAACTTTATATTCAATGACCAGTAAGAAATATCACAGAAAGGTTTCTATGTGAGCAATACATTTCATGGGTGGGATAGTGAATTCAGAATGAATTTCGTCCCACTCTTTTTCTGTGTGATTCACTAAAGTTATTTGTTAAAATGATGTTGAAATTATATGGTGTTAACTGATTTACGAAACAAAATTATCATAACTAACAGTGATAAAAATTAAGAGAGGTATTCATTTATGAAACTTGCTACGCTAAATAAAGGCAAAGAAACAAAGTATTTAAACCACTATCCATTAATAGATGAAGAAGATTTATTTGAACATGATCATCTTAAAGAAGGTGATTTGATAACACTGGTGACAGAGCAACAACAATATATAGCTACTGGATATATTGGAAGACAACATAAAGGATTAGGGTGGGTATTGAGTTATAATCAAAATGAAGAGATTAACACTTTGTTTTTTAAACGTTTATTTGAAGCTGCATTAGAAGAGCGACAATACTATTTCAACATAGAAGGTACAAATGCATTTAGATTATTTAATGCTGAAGGTGACGGTGTAGGTGGCCTGACAATTGATAATTATAACGGACATCTTTTAATTCAATGGTATTCGAAAGGAATATATAAATTTAGATTTCCTATCTTAGAAGCAATCAAAGAGGTATATGAATACACTTCAATTTTTGAGAAAATGCGTTTTAAAGGTACTTCCTACACTGGTGGCTTTGTAGAAGGTAATGCTCCTGAATTTCCTATCGTTGTAGAAGAAAATTTTACCTTTTATAATGTAGACCTAAACGATGGTCTTATGACTGGTATATTTTTAGATCAAAAAGAAGTTAGAAAAAAATTAAGAGATCAGTTTTCAGAAAGACGACACGTACTTAACTTATTCAGTTACACTGGAGCGTTTTCAGTAATAGCAGCTGAAAATGCAAACTCAACAACAAGTGTAGACTTAGCAAATCGCTCTAGAGGGCTAACTGAAGAAAATTTTGGTTTAAATGGTATTAATCCTAAATCTCAATATATTTATGTTATGGATACGTTTGATTTTTATAATTATGCAGGACGACATGGACATCAATACGATACAATTGTTATTGATCCACCTAGCTTTGCGAGAAATAAGAAAAAAACATTCTCTGTTCAAAAAGATTATAATTTATTAATTGAAGGAGCCCTTAACATTTTATCGCCAGGAGGTACATTACTATTATGTACGAATTCAAGTGCATTTTCTCTTAAGGCATTTAAAAACGTAATAAAGAAAACATTAGCCCAAAATAATATTGTATATGAAATAAATGAAGTAATGGGGTTACCTAAAGATTTTAAAACTCATCCTCACTACAAACCTTCAAAATATTTAAAAGCAGTATTTGTAACAATAAAACATTAATTTTCTATAAATATGGGTATAAATCACTGTTGAAGTTTTATTTGAAAGGATGTCATTATATGGGAATTAGAAGTAAACTAACTAATAATATTACAAATAAAGTAGGGAACTCATTATTGAACATAGAGGAAATTAAAGAGAAAGGTGATTTGCCAACTACACAGGAAGAACTTAGACAACGCAGAGAAAGAGCTGAAACTCTAGTTAAAAAGAAATCGCTACTTTCCTCCGGTGCTAGTATTGTCCCTATTCCAGGACTTGATTTTGGAGTAGATCTTAAATTAATGAGAGATATTATAGAGGATGTAAATAAAATTTATGGTTTAGATCACGATCAAGTTAATTCATTGAGTGATCAAGTGAAAGAAAGAATTATGTCTGCAGCGGCAATTCAAGGAAGTCAATTTATTGGACGTAAGGTATCTGAGGCGTTGCTTAAAGTTGTGATTAAAGATGTAGCTAAACGAGCAGCTGCCAAACAAACAAAATGGTTCCCGTTTGTTGGGCAAGCTGTATCTGCATCCATTAGCTATTATTTTATGAGCAAATTAGGTAAAGATCATATTAATAAATGTGAAAAAGTTATCAATAACTTATAGAAGTGTTATAATCGTCTCGAGGTGCAAAATTTATATGTTGAAAACGATTTTAAACGAATTGAATTTAGCTATAGGTTTTGGTAAAGTTAAGTTGTAAATATTTTGTTAGATTGTAATAATATTGAAGATTCTAACTGTACAAAGGAGAGTTTAATATGGAACAAAAATCATATGTAATCACAGACGAAACAGGGATTCATGCTCGCCCTGCTACAATGCTAGTACAAACTGCATCAAAATTTGATTCAGATATTCAATTAGAATATAACGGGAAGAAAGTTAATTTAAAATCAATCATGGGTGTAATGAGCTTAGGTGTAGGTAAAGATGCTGAAATAACTATTTATGCTGACGGTAGCGATGAAACTGACGCAATTCAATCTATCACTGATGTCTTATCAAAAGAAGGTTTAGCTGAATAATTATGTCTAAATTAATTAAAGGGATTGCTGCATCAGATGGTGTGGCAATCGCAAAAGCTTACTTAATTGTAGAGCCAGACTTATCCTATGACAGTAACGAAAAAGTTACTGACATAGAAAGTGAAGTTGAAAAGTTTAATGACGCTATCGAAGCTTCAAAAATCGAATTAACTAAAATAAGAAATAATGCCGAAGCTCAATTAGGTGCTGATAAAGCAGCGATTTTTGATGCACATTTACTTGTTTTAGATGATCCAGAATTAATACAACCCATTCAAGACAAAATTAGAAATGACAAAGTCAATGCTGCAACTGGTTTGGATGAAGTAACGACACAATTTATTTCTATTTTTGAGTCAATGGATAATGAATACATGAAAGAACGTGCAGCTGATATCAGAGATGTTTCTAAACGTGTATTGGCTCATATTCTAGGTGTAGATTTACCTAATCCTAGTTTAATCAATGAAAGTGCTGTCATTGTAGGTAATGACCTCACACCTTCAGATACAGCACAGTTAAATAAAGAATTTGTTCAAGGTTTTGTAACTAATATCGGTGGTAGAACAAGCCACTCTGCAATTATGAGTCGTTCATTAGAGATTGCAGCTGTTGTCGGTACTAAATCTATCACTGAAGAAGTTAAACAAGGTGATATGATTATTGTAGATGGTATGTCCGGAGATGTTATCATAGATCCTACAGAAGATGAGTTAATTGCTTATCAAAATAAACGTGAGCGTTTCTTTGAAGATAAGAAAGAACTTCAAAAATTGCGCGATGCTGATACAGTAACAGTTGACGGTGTTCATGCTGAACTAGCTGCTAATATTGGTACTCCAGATGACTTATCAGGAGTTATTGATAACGGTGCACAAGGGATAGGTTTATACCGTACAGAATTCTTGTACATGGGTAGAGATCAAATGCCTACTGAGGAAGAACAATTCGAGGCTTATAAAAAGGTACTTGAAACTATGGACGGTAAACGTGTAGTTGTACGTACTTTAGATATTGGCGGAGATAAGGAGCTTCCATACTTAGATTTGCCTAAAGAAATGAATCCATTCTTAGGTTATCGTGCGATACGTTTATGTTTAGCACAGCCGGAAATCTTTAGACCACAATTACGTGCATTACTACGTGCTTCAGTCTATGGGAAATTGAATATTATGTTCCCAATGGTAGCAACAATTAAAGAATTCCGTGACGCTAAATCAATGCTTCTTGAAGAGAAAGAAAATCTTCTTCGCGAAGGTTACGAAGTTTCAGATGATATTGAATTAGGTATTATGGTTGAAATTCCAGCTACCGCGGCACTTGCTGATGTATTTGCTAAAGAAGTAGATTTCTTTAGTATAGGAACGAATGACTTAATTCAATACACATTAGCTGCTGACCGTATGTCTGAACGAGTTTCATACTTATATCAACCATATAATCCTTCAATTTTACGATTAGTTAAACAAGTTATTGAAGCTTCTCATAAAGAAGGTAAATGGACTGGTATGTGTGGTGAAATGGCTGGAGATCAAACAGCTGTGCCTTTATTATTAGGTTTAGGTTTAGATGAGTTCTCAATGAGTGCGACTTCTATCCTAAAAGCTAGAAGACAAATCAATGGTTTAAGTAAAAATGAAATGGCTGAACTCGCTAATAGAGCTGTTGAATGCTCAACGCAAGAGGAAGTCGTTGATTTAGTTAACCAATTAGCTAAATAATTGACTTTAAAAAGAATAATTTAAGAGTCTAGGACATAAAGTTCTTAGACTAGAAAAAGACAATTTCTATTGAAATAATATAGAAATTGTCTTTTTATAATTGTTTAAATTATATTCGTTTGTTGAATTGCTATTTTTCTACAAAATATGTTCTGGAATATTTTTATTTTTGTTAATATATTATATTTATTTAATAAATTTTTAAAAGACGAGGATTTTGTTTAGCTAGTCTGAAAATTTGAAATTAGACACGCATAAAATAATAAATAGAAATTAAGGTGTAATATTCAATTCATCATTCAATTTTTCCATATCTACTTGATACATTGGCATCCCTTTAAGCAAAATAAAAGGTGTAGCAAAAGCATCGTAATCCATCATTTCATTTTTATATTTTTGGTTTTTGATATTTTTTTCTGTAAATTTTATATTTTTATTTACTAAATAATTTTTAATAAAAGCACAAGGTGGACAGTCATCTTGTGTATAAATAATCACTGTATCAGTCATACATTACATCCTCTCATGATTTATCTTACCACACTATATAAAAAATGAGACGTCATTTCAACTTTGTGAACGTTGTGTGAAAAGACATAAAATCGTCACAGTGATTTAAAGCAATTTAATTTAGTTCAATAGTACTAAGGACTTATAATTCTAATCACTTGTCACTCCAATAACTAAAAAAAATGAAGGGTGATTAATAGATGGATTCAGTAGAAATAGCTCGATTGTTGACGGGTATGACACTTGCAGTGCATATCATATTTGCAACAATTGGTGTTGGTATGCCACTTATGTTTGCAATAGCAGAGTTTATTGGCATAAAGAAAAATGATGCGAATTATATCACATTGGCTAAAAGATGGTCGAAAGGCTACACGATAACCGTTGCTGTTGGAGTCGTTACAGGTACTATTATTGGTTTACAACTTTCACTTGTCTGGCCAACATTTATGAAAATGGGCGGTCATGTTATCGCATTACCACTATTCATGGAAACTTTTGCATTCTTTTTTGAAGCAATCTTTTTAAGTATTTATTTATACACTTGGGAAAGATTTAAAAATAAATGGACACATTTTTTCATATCTATACCCGTTATTATAGGAGGTTCATTCTCAGCATTCTTTATTACATCAGTCAATTCATTTATGAATACCCCAGCTGGTTTTGAAATTAAAAATGGTCGTATGGTAAATGTTCAGCCATTAGAAGCAATGTTTAATTCATCGTTTATGGTTCGTGCTTTACATGTAGTTGCAACTGCAGGTATGACGATGGCGTTTATATTAGCAGCCATCGCAGCGTTTAAATTATTACGTCATAATCATACAGAAGATAGAACATACCATACAAAAGCTCTTAATTTAAGCATGATTGTTGGATTCATCAATACCGTTCTTTCGATGATTGCAGGAGATTTATCTGCTAAATTTTTACACAAAGTTCAACCAGATAAGCTTGCAGCATATGAATGGCATTATGATACGCAATCTCATGCGAATTTAGTTCTTTTCGGTGTATTAAATGAAAAAACACATGAAGTTTCAGGAGCACTAGAGATTCCCGGATTACTTAGTTTTTTAGCAGATAATAGCTTTAATACAAAAGTTAAAGGTTTAAATGAATTTCCTAAAAATGAATTACCTCCTATGATAGTGCATTACTTTTTCGATTTGATGGTATCAATGGGAATATTCTGTTTTATCATTTCAGGACTATATATGTTATTTTTAATTGTTAAAAAGTTACGTAAATATGTAACTAGTAATATGATGTTATACGCTATCTTGTTAACTGGTCCTGCATCAATGTTAGCGATAGAATTTGGTTGGTTCTTAACTGAAATGGGTCGTCAACCGTGGATTATACGAGGATATATGCGCGTATCAGAAGCTGCTACCCAGGCGGGGGGAATCACATTAGTAACGACGCTATTCGGTTTACTATATCTTTTATTACTAGTTACTTCGGCTTATGTACTAATTAGAATGTTTAAAAATCAACCTGCTTATAAAGATGTAGAAAAAGTGATTAAAGAGAGAGGTGAAACAAAATGATTTACGCTTATATCGGTATAACAGTATTATGGGTATTTTTATTTTGTTATATTATTATCGCCTCCATTGATTTTGGTGCAGGATTTTTCGCATTGCATTCTAAAATGACAGGTAATGAGAAAAAGGTTAATCATTTAATCCATAGATACCTCAATCCAGTTTGGGAAGTTACAAATGTCTTTTTCGTTTTCTTTTTTGTAGGATTTATAGGTTTTTTTCCTGATTCTGCTAAATACTTAGGAACAGTTTTATTAGTACCCGGATCAATAGCTTTAATTCTTATTTCTATACGAAGTAGTTTTTATGCTTTTGAAAATTATGGTCAAGATACTAAACTGCCCTGGATTGTATTATATGGTTTAACAGGGCTGTTAATTCCAGCTTCTCTAGCAACTGCTCTAACAATTTCAGAAGGTGGTTATATCTATGAGCATGGCACACATATTGATTTAGACTGGATACAATTATTATTAAGTCCATTTGCATGGTCTGTAGTATTCTTAGCCATTGTTTCAGTTCTTTATATTTCATCAGGTTTTTTAACATATTATGCTCATAAAGCAAATGATCAACCTGCTTATGATATGACACGACAATGGCATATTTTTTGGGGGCCACCTATGATTGTGATTTCATTATTTGTTTTCTTATCTCTTAGAATTCAAAATTCTGATCACTTTAGAACTGCTATTTTTAATTATTGGTGGATGTTTGCAATCAGCTTTATATTTTTTATAATAGCTGGATTACTGACTATATTTAAAAAGAAACACGGTCTAGCTTTTATCATGGTTATATTGCAAATGTTATTTGCATTCTTTGGCTACGGAATGAGTAAACTTCCATATTTACTTTATCCGTTTATTAAAATTACAGACTCCCATGTCAATCCGGAAATGGGATTATCATTAGTTATTGTTTTTGTTTTAGGTTTACTTTTATTAATTCCATCGTTAATATTATTATTAAGATTATTTGTTTTCGACAAAGCATATGTGGAAGGAAAGAAATAATAAGACTCTGAGGAATGTTAGTAATCATTCCTCTTTTATATAGTGGAGGACGAATATGGATAAAGAGTATGTCGTAATTGGACTAGGGCGTTTTGGTGGTAGTATTGTTAGAGAACTTAACGCATTAGACATGGATGTTATGGCTATTGATAGAGACGAAAATCGTGTTAACGAATATAGTGATATAGCAACACATGCAGTTGTTGCTGATACAACTGATGAGGCAGTAATGAAGAGTTTAGGAATACGTAATTTCGATCATGTTATTGTCGCTATTGGTGAGAATATACAATCTAGTACACTAACGACGTTAATTCTTAAAGAATTAGGTGTTAAAAAGGTTACTGCTAAAGCCCAAAATGATTATCATGCTAAGATTTTAAATAAAATAGGTGCCGATACTGTTGTGCACCCTGAAAGAGATATGGGAAGACGTATTGCTCATAATGTTGCTAGTGCTAGTGTCCTTGACTACTTGGAACTTGCTGATGAGCATTCAATCGTTGAATTAAAATCTACAGAAAAAATGGCAGGACAAACAATTATTGAATTAGATATTCGAGCTCAATATGGTATTAACATTATAGCAATTAAAAGAGCTAAAGAATTTATAGTCTCTCCAGACCCTAACATCAATATTGAAATAGGGGACATTTTAATTATGATTGGTCATGATAATGACTTAGGTCGCTTTGAAAAAAATATAAGCAAGTAAATGTTTGCATATCCAATTTCAAATTGATGTATGTGTACATTATAAGCGAATTGTTAAAAAGTGAAATTTGTTTCTTTTTATTTTTAAAACATTGTAATTGAAAACTAGTTTATAATGTTGAATCTTTTTTAGTATTTAAATAGATTAATAAAATTGTATTATTTTAAGCTTAGACATAACAAAGTACACTTAATTATTTGAACTTCTATGTAAATGTTATTCCTAAAACTTGATAAGTGAATAAAAATATTTCAAAATTATAAAAAGAAAACTGGGACATTAATTCCTAAAAAAGCAGTAAGATATTTTCTAATTGAAAATTACCTTACTGCTTTTCTCTATTTATACAATACTTAGTATTGAAAGACATGCCTTGTGAATAAAGGTTATAATATGACTTAATTTACTATACTAATAGAAACTTCAATACTCATCTTCATAAATGATATGTCTAGATATGTGAATGATAAAATTGAAACAATTATAGATACTGAATTTAATGAAATTGAATATCATTGTGATGCAATCTATTATATCATCGTAAAATATTGTTAAAAGTAGTTCTATATGTCTACACATAATCTGTATTTTTTGATTGGAATATAGAAATATTACTTTAAGAAACTTTCTGAACCTAAACCAAAAACAATTGGCTAGTTATAGAAGGAATATGATTTGTATTAAAGGAACTTATATAAGTAAGATAGTATATCAACAAGCTTATTATAGTTTGAAAATTATAAAAGAGACAATTTCTATATGAAATAATATAGAAATTGTCTCTTTTTACTAGTTTAAGAACTTTTAGCTCTAAACTCCTTTTTGTAAGAAATTCAAAGATAAAAGATATAATCTCAAATCGTATTAAATAAATAATTCAAAATAATTAATTACTACTAAAAATATATAATACTATTAGAGTAATGGAAACATTTAAAGTAGTATAAATTCATTGTAACTTGATTAAATATATTTAAGTGTTTATTTATCTTCATTTACTTTCATTATCACAGGTAAAATCATAGGTTTTCGAGCTGTTTTTTCATAAAGATAAGGATGTAATGTTTCGATAATTGAAGATTTAATTTGATGCCATTGAATATCTTTATTGCTGTTAAGTTTAGAAATGACATCGCCTTTAATTTTACGTTGAGCATCATAAATTAATTGACCAGATTCCCGCATATAAACAAAACCGCGTGAAATAATATCAGGGCCAGATAGTAATTTGTTAGTATTAAAGTCAATGCTCACAACAACAATAACTAACCCTTCTTCTGAAAGTAATTTACGATCTCTGATGACAACATTGCCAATATCACCTATACCACTGCCATCAACAAGTACATTGCCGGAAGGAATTCTTCCTGCTTTTCGTGCAGAATCATGTGTTAAAGCAAGTACATCACCGATATCGAAAATAAATACATTATCTTCATCAACACCGCATTGAACACCAGTCTCACCATGAGCTTTAAGCATACGATATTCACCGTGAATTGGCAGGAAGTATTTAGGTTGAATCAGACGTAACATTAATTGTTGATCACCTTGAGAACCGTGTCCAGAAGTGTGAATGTTTGAAATTTTACTATGAATCACATCTGCACCAGCTTTGTACAACGCATTAATTGTACGATTGATACTCTTAGTGTTACCTGGAATAGGCGAAGAACTAAATACTACAGTGTCTTCCGGTATAATTTTTATTTGCTTATGTGTACCATTTGCAATTCTTGATAATGCAGCCATAGGTTCACCTTGAGAACCAGTACAAAGAATGAGTAACTCGTGTTTAGGTACACTATTTATTTTATTAGGTTCTATAAACGTTTCTGGTGGCGCTTTGATATATCCTAGTTCCATACCAATTTTGATATTGTTTTCCATTGAACGTCCAAATGTAACGATTTTACGATTATATTTAATTGCTGCTTCAACTGCTTGCTGAACACGATAAATATTAGAAGCAAAAGTTGCAAAGATAATACGCCCCTTACAATTTCTGAAAATTTTATCGACATTCTGTCCAACTTCACGTTCACTTAAAGTAAAATCTGGAACTAGTGCGTTTGTTGAGTCTGATAGTAAGCACAACACACCTTCATGACCTAATTGAGCCATTTTAGCTATGTTAGCAGGCTCACCTACAGGAGTAAAGTCAAATTTGAAGTCTCCCGTATGAACAATTTTACCTTCAGGTGTATCGACTATAACGCCATATGCTTCTGGAATACTATGTGTGGTTAGATAGAAAGAAATTTCAAAATGTTTAGACTTAATTACGCTACTTTCATCTATTTCATGTAATTCAGTCGTTCTAAGCAAATGATGTTCTTCTAGTTTATTGCGAATGAGACCTAATGCTAATGGACCACCGTAAATAGGTACATTAATTTGTTTTAATAGGAAGGGCACACCACCTATATGGTCTTCGTGTCCATGAGTAATAAACAGACCGACAATTTTATCTTGGTTCTGTTCTAAGTAAGTGTAATCAGGAATTACATAATCAATTCCTAACAGATTATCGTCAGGGAATTTGATTCCAGCATCAATGATTACAATTTCATCTTTGTACTCAACAGCATAGGTATTTTTTCCAACTTCACCTAAACCACCAAGTGCATATACACCTACTTCATTTGAATGTAGTTGTTTCATTATTCGGCGTTCTCCACATTAAAGTGTGTTGAATGTTCTTTTTCATATTCTAAGTGTGCGCCCTCTAATTTAGTAATAAATTCAATATTAAAATTTCGGTCTTTCAAATAACGTCTCACTTGTTCCTCAGTTTGTCCCTCAACATAAATTGTTTGAGTATTTTCACGAACGATGACTTCATCTTTATTATGTTGATAAAATACTTTAAATACTGCCATTGTTGTATTGTCCTCCTATAAATTATAATTGTTATTTTTTACGACCCTAGTTGTGAATACTCGGGTTATTAAAGATTTTTTACATATCCATTAGAGTATTATTCTTCAATAATTTTTGTGTTCTAAATTTAATTTGTTAGAAACATACCAGCTCAATCTAAACGTTATTTTTATACTTGTTTAATCTCACTGCCCAGTATGTTCTCTAGGGCAATAATGTCGTTCAAGATTTGAAATTAGTATCAATTTACTAAGATTTCAGTTAAGTTATATTTTACATGATGTTTTTGAATAAATAAAGCAGTTTTATTTTGCATGTACTTTGTTGTTTTTAAATTAATCCTAATGACATTTGAATTACTTTTAAAAAAACACTTCATTAAGTAAGTATAAAATACAACTTAATGAAGTGTTTTAATATAATTCATGATTTAGACTTCTACGGCCTCTTCATGTGGTTTTAGAGGTTCATTGGCATCAATATAATCATAAAACATAATGCCATTTAGATGATCAATTTCGTGTTGAAATACAATTGCAGGATAGCCTTTGAGACGTAATTTAACATCATTTCCATCAATATCTTGAGCTTTAATAGTGACTCTATGATGACGATGCACTAAACCTGGGATGTTTTCATCAACACTTAGACAACCTTCGCCAGTTGGTAAATAAGCTTCTTGTACACTGTAACTCATTATTTTAGGATTTACGAGCATATAATCATACGATTTACCGTTTCCATCATCAGGTAAGTAGACAGCAATCATACGTTTTGGTTCATTAATTTGTGGAGCAGCTAAACCTACGCCAGAACGTAAACCATAACGTTTTGCGGTTTCTTCATCCTGACTATTGATTAGAAATTCACGCATTGCGCGCAATGTTTCTTTATCATTGTTAGAAAGTGGGAAGCTTAATTCTTTCGCTTTTTCACG
Organism: Staphylococcus sp. GW823-FHT05F06; assembly: GCF_058795495.1. NCBI lineage: Bacteria > Bacillati > Bacillota > Bacilli > Caryophanales > Staphylococcaceae > Staphylococcus > Staphylococcus sp. GW823-FHT05F06. The sequence goes on from NZ_JBXAHW010000005.1 coordinate 144,809, forward strand.
AAGTGTTGGATGACCATCTCTTATAATATCTTTCATTGTTATCATGTCATACACCTTCCTTATTAAATAATATATCAGATAAGATAGACACAAGTACATTAATAGATACTCAAAGATTTTATTGCTTTAAATGTTTGCACTAGAATATAGAATGATAGCTTTATATTGATTTATTATAATTTATTATTTAATATTACAAGCGAACAACTTTGAGGAGGTAACAGTTCATGAATTTTAAAAAGACTGTAGCAATTGTCCTAACGTCAGCAGTGTTATTAGCTGGATGTACTATAGATAAAAAAGAAATTAAAAAATATGATGATCAAGTACAAAAAGCTATGGACCAAGAGAAAACCGTTAATCAAGTAAGTAAAAAAATAAACGAATTAGAAGAGAAAAAGCAAAAATTATTTAAAAAGGTAAATGATAAAGATCAAAGCACACGTAAAAAAGCAGCTGAAGATATAGTTGAAAATGTAAAACAAAGACAAAAAGAATTTGAAAAAGAAGAGAAGGCTCTAGATAATTCTGAAAAAGCATTTAAACAAGCCAAGCAATATCTTGAACATGTAGAAAACAAAGCAAAGAAAAAAGAAGTTGAACAACTTGATAGTGCTATTAAAGAAAAATATAAATCACATGATGCTTATGCAAAGGCTTACAAAAAAGCACTTAATAAGGAAAAAGAACTGTTTTCTTATTTGAATGAAGATAATGCAACACAATCGGAAGTAGACGGAAAATCGAAAGATCTTTCTAAAGCATATAAAGAAATGAATAATAAATTTAATGCTTACTCAAAAGCCATTGAGAAAGTAAAAAGAGAAAAACAAGATGTAGACCAATTAAAATAAATAATGGGTTAATACAGTTACGTGATTTTTAATACAACAGGTCATGTAACTGTATTATTTTTATGTGGAACAGAACTTTATGAAATCGTTTAACAGAGATTTTTATTTGTGATACAATTAAGGAGGATAAAATGAATTTCTATTTACATGGGAAAGGTATGGTGAATTGAATGGCTCCTAAGTTACAAGCCCAATTCGATGCAGTTAAAGTTTTAAATGAGACTCAATCGAAATTTGAAATGGTTCAAATTTTGGATGAAGACGGAAATGTCGTTAATGAAGACTTAGTACCTGATTTAACAGACGAACAATTAGTGGAATTAATGGAAAGAATGGTATGGACTAGAATTCTTGATCAACGTTCTATTTCGTTAAATAGACAAGGACGTTTAGGTTTCTATGCACCAACAGCAGGACAAGAAGCTTCACAATTAGCATCTCAGTATGCTTTAGAAAGTGAAGACTTCATTTTACCTGGTTATCGTGATGTGCCTCAGATTATTTGGCATGGCTTACCTCTTACAGACGCATTCTTATTCTCAAGAGGACACTTCAAAGGTAACCAATTCCCTGAGGGAGTTAATGCACTTAGCCCTCAAATTATTATCGGTGCACAATATATTCAAACTGCCGGTGTAGCGTTTGGACTTAAAAAACGTGGCAAAAATGCAGTCGCAATTACTTATACAGGTGATGGTGGTTCATCACAAGGTGACTTCTATGAAGGAATTAACTTTGCATCTGCATACAAAGCACCTGCAATTTTTGTAATTCAAAACAATAACTATGCCATCTCTACACCACGTAGTAAACAAACAGCTGCAGAAACATTAGCACAAAAGGCTATTTCAGTTGGTATCCCTGGAATTCAAGTTGATGGTATGGATGCTTTAGCTGTTTATCAAGCAACATTAGAAGCACGTGAACGTGCAGTAGCAGGAGAAGGCCCTACTGTTATCGAAACTTTAACTTATCGTTATGGACCACATACTATGGCTGGTGATGATCCTACTCGTTATAGAACTTCAGATGAAGATGCTGAATGGGAGAAAAAAGACCCATTAGTACGTTTCAGAAAATATTTAGAAGCTAAAGGTCTTTGGAATGAAGACAAAGAAAATGAAGTGGTTGAACGTGCAAAATCTGAAATAAAAGCAGCTATTAAAGAGGCTGACAATACAGAAAAACAAACTGTTACTTCTCTAATGGATATCATGTATGAAGAAATGCCTCAAAATTTAGCAGAACAATATGAAATTTACAAAGAGAAGGAGTCGAAGTAAGCCATGGCACAAATGACAATGGTTCAAGCGATTAACGATGCGCTTAAAAGTGAACTCAAAAGAGACGAAGACGTTTTAGTTTTCGGTGAAGACGTTGGTGTTAACGGTGGTGTATTCCGTGTTACTGAAGGTTTACAAAAAGAATTTGGCGAAGATCGAGTATTTGATACACCATTAGCAGAGTCTGGAATTGGTGGGCTTGCACTAGGCTTAGCAGTGACTGGCTTCCGTCCTGTTATGGAAATTCAATTCTTAGGATTCGTTTATGAAGTATTTGACGAAGTAGCTGGTCAAATTGCTCGTACTCGTTTCCGTTCAGGTGGAACTAAACCAGCGCCTGTTACAATTCGTACACCTTTTGGTGGTGGCGTCCACACTCCAGAGTTGCATGCTGATAATTTAGAAGGTATCTTAGCTCAATCACCTGGTTTGAAAGTAGTTATTCCATCAGGTCCTTATGATGCTAAAGGATTATTAATTTCTTCTATTCAAAGTAATGATCCAGTTGTATATCTAGAACATATGAAATTATATCGTTCTTTCCGTGAAGAGGTTCCTGAAGAAGAATACAAAATTGACATTGGAAAAGCCAATGTTAAAAAAGAAGGTAATGATATTACTCTAATATCTTACGGGGCAATGGTACAAGAATCACTAAAAGCTGCTGAAGAGTTAGAAAAAGATGGTTATTCAGTTGAAGTTATTGACTTACGTACTGTACAACCAATTGATATAGATACTTTAGTAGCATCAGTTGAGAAAACTGGACGTGCTGTAGTTGTACAAGAAGCACAACGTCAAGCTGGTGTGGGTGCACAAGTGGCAGCAGAATTAGCAGAGCGAGCAATTCTTTCATTAGAAGCTCCAATAGCTCGAGTAGCCGCATCAGATACAATTTATCCATTTACTCAAGCTGAAAACGTTTGGTTACCAAATAAAAAAGATATTATAGAGCAAGCTAAGGCAACTTTAGAATTCTAATTATTAAAAAAGCAAACGTAAAAATATCAATCAAATAAAGTTTACATTTAGTTGTAAGGTTTTCCTTACCTTACAACTTTTGTATAAATTTTCAATAATTTAAATACGTAAATCTTAGGAGGACAAGAACGTGGCATTTGAATTTAGATTACCCGATATCGGGGAAGGTATCCACGAAGGTGAAATTGTTAAATGGTTTATTAAAGCCGGCGATACAATTGAAGAAGATGATGTATTAGCAGAAGTTCAAAATGATAAATCTGTAGTAGAAATTCCTTCTCCAGTAAGTGGTACTGTTGAAGAAGTGTTAGTAGATGAAGGAACAGTGGCAGTAGTAGGAGATGTCATCGTTAAAATTGATGCACCTGATGCAGAAGAAATGCAATTTAAAGGTCATGGCGATGATGAGGATTCTAAGAAAGAAGAAAAAGAACAAGAATCACCAGTGCAAGAAGAAGCTTCATCAACTCAATCACAAGAAAAGACAGAAGTAGATGAAAGTAAAACTGTTAAAGCGATGCCGTCAGTGCGTAAGTATGCACGTGAAAATGGTGTCAATATTAAAGCTGTAAATGGTTCTGGTAAAAATGGACGAATCACAAAAGAAGACATCGATGCATACTTAAATGGTGGTAGTTCCGAAGAAGGTTCAAACACTAGCGCAGCATCTGAATCAACTTCTAGTGATGTCGTTAATGCTTCTGCAACACAAGCATTACCAGAAGGCGACTTCCCTGAAACTACAGAAAAAATACCTGCAATGCGCAAAGCAATTGCTAAAGCAATGGTTAATTCTAAACACACTGCACCTCATGTTACATTAATGGATGAAATTGATGTGCAAGAATTATGGGATCACCGTAAGAAATTTAAAGAAATTGCTGCTGAACAAGGTACAAAACTTACTTTCTTACCATATGTTGTTAAAGCATTAGTTTCTGCACTTAAAAAATATCCAGCACTTAATACTTCTTTCAATGAAGAAGCTGGAGAGGTTGTACACAAACATTACTGGAATATTGGTATTGCTGCAGATACGGATAAAGGATTATTAGTACCAGTAGTTAAACATGCCGATCGTAAATCAATATTCGAAATTTCTGATGAAATTAATGAACTAGCTGTAAAAGCACGTGATGGTAAATTAACTTCAGAAGAAATGAAAGGTGCAACATGCACAATTAGTAATATCGGTTCCGCTGGTGGACAATGGTTCACTCCAGTTATCAATCACCCAGAAGTAGCTATCTTAGGAATTGGCCGTATCGCTCAAAAACCTATCGTTAAAGATGGAGAAATTGTAGCTGCACCAGTGTTAGCTTTATCATTAAGCTTTGACCATAGACAAATCGATGGTGCTACTGGACAAAATGCTATGAATCACATTAAACGCTTATTAAATAATCCAGAATTATTATTAATGGAGGGGTAAAAACATGGTAGTTGGAGATTTCCCAATTGAAACAGATACTATTGTAATAGGAGCAGGTCCAGGTGGATATGTCGCAGCCATTCGCGCGGCTCAATTAGGACAAAAGGTAACAATCGTTGAGAAAGGTAATTTAGGTGGTGTATGCTTAAACGTTGGTTGTATACCTTCAAAAGCATTACTACATGCTTCTCATCGCTTTGTTGAAGCGCAAAATTCAGAAAACTTAGGGGTAATTGCTGAAAGCGTTTCGTTAAACTATCAAAAAGTTCAAGAATTCAAGACTTCTGTAGTTAATAAATTAACTGGCGGTGTTGAAGGACTTTTAAAAGGTAACAAAGTAGAGATTGTTAGAGGTGAAGCTTATTTCGTTGATAACAATAGTTTACGTGTCATGGACGAAAAGAGTGCTCAAACTTACAATTTCAAACATGCGATTATAGCTACAGGTTCAAGACCAATTGAAATTCCAAATTTTGAATTTGGTAAACGTGTTATCGATTCAACAGGAGCTTTAAATCTACAAGAAGTACCTAACAAACTAGTTGTAGTTGGTGGCGGATATATCGGTTCTGAATTAGGTACTGCTTTTGCAAACTTTGGCTCTGAAGTTACTATCCTTGAAGGTGCAAAAGATATTTTAGGCGGATTTGAAAAGCAAATGACACAACCTGTTAAAAAAGGTATGAAAGAAAAAGGTATCGAAATCGTTACTGAAGCAATGGCAAAATCTGCAGAAGAAACTGAAAATGGTGTCAAAGTAACTTATGAGGCAAAAGGTGAGGAACAAACTATCGAAGCTGATTATGTATTAGTTACAGTTGGCCGTCGCCCTAATACTGATGAATTAGGATTAGAAGAACTTGGTCTGAAATTTGCTGATCGTGGATTACTAGAAGTGGACAAACAAAGTCGTACTTCTATTGAAAATATCTTTGCGATTGGAGATATTGTACCTGGATTACCATTAGCTCACAAAGCTAGTTATGAAGGTAAAGTTGCTGCTGAAGCGATAGATGGTCAAGCCGCAGAGGTAGACTATATTGGTATGCCAGCAGTTTGCTTTACAGAACCAGAATTAGCACAAGTTGGTTATACTGAAGCTCAAGCAAAAGAAGAAGGTTTATCAATTAAAGCTTCTAAATTCCCTTATGCAGCTAATGGACGAGCTTTATCATTAGATGATACAAATGGTTTTGTTAAGTTAATTACACTTAAAGAAGATGATACGCTTATTGGAGCACAAGTTGTAGGTACTGGCGCATCTGATATTATCTCTGAATTAGGTTTAGCTATTGAGTCAGGTATGAATGCTGAAGATATCGCATTAACTGTACATGCACACCCAACTTTAGGTGAAATGACAATGGAAGCTGCTGAAAAAGCAATTGGTTATCCAATTCATACTATGTAATTACTAGTTAATAATGATAAATGTATATAAATTAATATGATTTATTTATGATTTGTACGTATATTACTTTTTCGTTTGTATAGTCACGGACTGGCAAAGACATACGTATCTTAAATCATTTCAAAATACCCTTAGCGTTTAGCTACTCTAAATAATAGCAATCTGCTAGGGGTATTTATTCATGGTGGGATAGAATTCAAAAATGGATTTTATCCCATCTTTTTATGCCAATAAAGGTATACTGTGTTATTTTTAATATATCTAAATGTGAAAAATAAAAGTATATGAAGGAGAGGACACTATGGAATATCAATATCCATTAGATTTAGATTGGACTAATGATGAAATGATGAAAGTAATTCATTTCTTTAATAAAATCGAAAATTATTATGAGGCATCTGTAAAAGGTGACGAAGTTTTAAATGCTTATAAAAATTTTAAACATATTGTGCCTGGAAAAGCTGATGAAAAACAGATTTTTAAAGAATTTGAAAATAAAAGTGGTTATAATAGTTACAAAGTAGTTCAAGAAATTAAAAAAAATCCAAATCAAACTTTATTTAGTAAAGATTTCGACTAACTTTTTCTATTAAATCCACAATAATAAGTTAATATAAAACTATTGATTACGTAGCTATATTCTGTTATTTTTATTAAGCATTAAACAAAATGTTTGATATAAGTAAACATGATATAGCTTTTTTAGGTGGTTAGAAAGATGGATATTGGATACAAATTACGTAATTTAAGAAGAATAAAAAATTTGACACAAGAGGAATTAGCAGAGCGAACTGATTTATCAAAAGGATATATATCACAAATTGAAAGTAATCATGCTTCACCTAGTATGGAAACATTTTTAAATTTAATAGAAGTACTTGGTACTTCTGCAAGTGACTTTTTTAAAGAACCGTCAGATGAGAAGGTACTTTATAAGAAGAAGGAACAGACCATTTATGATGAGTATGATAAAGGTTATATCTTGAACTGGCTTGTAGCGAATTCTAATGAATTTGACATGGAACCATTAATCCTAACTTTACGACCAAATGCCTCATATAAAAACTTTAAACCATCTGAATCAGATACTTTTATCTATTGTTTAAATGGTGAAGTATCACTTCAATTAGGAAATCAAGTATATAAAGCTTGTAAAGAAGATGTACTTTATTTTAAAGCGAAAGATAAACATCGCTTATATAACGAAACAGATAAAGAAGTGAAGGTTTTAATCGTTGCCACAGCTTCATATTTATAGGAGGAAACTGTATGAATCCATTGCTTTCTTTTAAAGATGTCAGTAAGGGCTTTGAAGATGTACAAATACTAAATGAAATTAATATTGATATTGAACCAGGCTATTTTTATACACTATTAGGTCCCTCAGGTTGTGGAAAAACAACAATTTTAAAACTCATAGCAGGATTTGAATATCCCGATAGTGGAGATATTATATATAAAGATAAACCTATTGGTAAAATGCCACCGAATAAGCGTAAGGTAAATACTGTATTCCAAGACTATGCATTGTTTCCACATTTAAATGTATTCGACAATATTGCATATGGTTTAAAATTAAAAAAATTAAGTAAGTCAGAAATTAAGCGTAAGGTTACTGAAGCACTTCAGTTGGTGAAATTAAGTGGTTATGAACATAGGCAAATACAAGGTATGAGTGGTGGACAAAAACAACGTGTAGCCATAGCACGGGCAATTGTTAATGAGCCTGAAATATTATTATTAGATGAGTCTTTATCCGCATTAGATTTAAAATTACGAACTGAAATGCAATATTTATTGAGAGAACTTCAATCCCGTTTAGGTATAACCTTTATATTTGTAACTCATGATCAAGAAGAGGCCTTAGCATTAAGTGATTATATTTTTGTTATGAAAGATGGCAAAATTCAACAATTTGGCACACCAATAGATATATACGATGAACCAGTTAACCGATTTGTTGCTGATTTTATAGGAGAGTCCAACATAGTTCACGGTACAATGGTTGAAGATTTTGTCGTTAATATTTATGGTCAAAATTTTGATTGTGTAGATATGGGAATAAAAGAAAATAAAAAAGTTGAAGTTGTAATTAGACCCGAAGACATTTCACTTGTTTCACAAAATGATGGGCTATTTAAAGCCAAAGTTGATTCTATGCTATTTAGAGGTGTACATTATGAAATTTGTTGTAAAGATAGAAAAGGGTATGAATGGGTAATACAATCAACAAAAAAAGCTAATGTAGGTAGTGAAGTAGGTCTGTATTTTGAACCAGAAGCAATACACATCATGGTACCAGGTGAAACTGAAGAAGAATTTGATAAGCGAATTGAAAGTTATGAGGACTATCATCATGCATAATATCAATAAATGGTTACTGGTTCCTTACTTATTATGGATGGTTATATTTATTATCATTCCAGTCATTTTACTTGTTTACTTTTCTTTTATAGATATTCATGGTCACTTTAGTTTCACAAATTATGAGCAGGTATTTTCAACAAGATATTTAAAAATGTTTATTGATTCAATATGGTATGCCGCTTTAATTACTATGATTACCTTAATAATAAGTTACCCAGCTGCGTACTTTATTTCTTATTCAAGATTTCAAAATATACTGCTTATGTTGTTAATTATCCCTACTTGGATTAATTTACTTCTTAAGACCTATGCATTTATTGGTTTGTTGGGGCATGATGGAGTTATTAACCAAGCTCTACATATATTTCAAATACCTAAATTAAATTTGTTGTTTACAAGTGGTGCATTTTTATTGGTGGCGAGTTATATTTATATCCCATTTATGATTTTGCCTATATTTAACAGCATGAAAGCAATTCCTAACAATATTTTGCAAGCCTCTAATGATTTGGGCGCGAGTACATTTACTACGTTTCGTAAAGTAATCGTTCCTTTAACAAGAGAAGGTATTAAAACAGGTGTGCAAGTAACATTTATACCAGCTCTTTCACTGTTTATGATTACTAGGTTGATTGCCGGGAACAAAGTAATCAATGTAGGTACAGCAATTGAAGAACAGTTCTTAACTATACAAAATTATGGATTAGGTTCCACTATAGCACTTTTTCTCATTATTTTTATGGCCTTTTTACTCATTATTACAAAATCAAAATCATCTAATGGGAAGGGGTGATTAGTGTGAAATGGTACGGAAAATTATATATAGCTCTATTAATAAGTGTGCTTTATATTCCCATTTTCTTTTTAATGATTTATTCTTTTAATTCTGCGGGTAATATGAGTCACTTCGAACATTTTACTTTAGAACATTACCACTCCCTTTTTCATAATGATCGGTTGATGTCGGTGATTTTTAATACAGTTGCAGTGGCACTTTTATCTGCATCGATTGCTACAGTTATAGGTACATTTGGTGCGATCGCTTTATATTACTTACGCAACAAACGGTTTAAGGTTACGCTATTAACGATGAATAATGTATTAATGGTATCTTCAGACGTAGTCATTGGTGCTTCTTTTTTAATTATGTTCACTGCAATAGGACATTTCACAGGTTTAGGTTTAGGATTTTCAACAGTGCTAGCATCTCATATAGCGTTCTGTATTCCAATTGTTGTTATCATCGTCTTACCCCAATTATATGAAATGAATGATAACATGTTAAATGCAGCAAGAGATTTAGGTGCTAATGAATCACAATTATTAACTAGCATTATTATACCTAATATTATGCCCTCGATTATAGGAGGATTCTTTATGGCATTAACATATTCTCTAGATGATTTTACGGTAAGCTTCTTTGTTACTGGAAACGGATTTAGTGTATTGTCTGTAGAAGTTTATGCTATGGCTCGAAAAGGTATAAGTATGGAGATTAATGCCATTTCTACAATAATATTTATTGCTATTATGTTTGGAGTATTTGGATATTACTTTATTCAACATATCGTTAATCGTCAGAAAAAGATGAAGCGAGGTGTTAATGAATGAAGCGATTTTTTCAACTTATCATTTCTGCTATAGTTATTGGTATTTTATGTTTAATGATTAGTCATTGGTTTAAATCAAAAGATAATACCCACTCAAATGAGAAGTTATATGTTTACAATTGGGGAGAATATATTGATCCTAGCTTAATTAAGAAGTTTGAAAAAGAAACAGGTATACAAGTCGTATATGAAACCTTTGATTCAAATGAAGCAATGGAAGCGAAAATTCGAAATGGAGGCACACACTATGATGTAGCTTTTCCAAGTGAATATACTGTTCAAAAATTAAAAAAAGCTAAACTGCTTGAGACTTTAAATCATGACAAAATTCCAAATATCAGAAATTTAGACAATGATTATATGAACTTGTCATATGACCCAAACAATCGATATTCAATTCCATATTTCTTTGGTACCGTAGGAATTTTATATGATAAAGAGAAATATCCTAATGAAACGTTCGATAGTTGGGACGATTTGTATCATTCTCAATTCAAAAATGATATTTTATTAGTAGACGGTGCACGCGAGATAATTGGAATGGGATTAAATAAATTAGGGTATAGTCTTAATGACAAAAATCCGACCCATATTCATCAAGCAGAAAAAGATTTGCATAATTTAGCACCTCAAGTTAGAGGGATAGTAGGCGACGAAATTACTATGATGCTTCAACAAAACGAAGGACATGTTGCAGTAGTTTGGAGTGGCGTTGCTGCACCACTTGTACAGGAAAATACTCGTTATAATTACGTGATACCTAAAGAAGGCTCTAACCTATGGTTTGATAATATGGTGATACCTAAAACTGCACAAAATAAAGAAGGTGCGTATAAGTTTATGAATTTCTTACTAGACGCGCAAAATAGTGCCCAGAATACGGAATGGGTAGGATATGCAACACCTAATAAAGCAGCTCGAAGTAAGTTGCCTAAAAAGGTAAGAAATGATTATAGATTTTATCCATCAAATCAAGAACAGCAACGGTTAGAAGTCTATAAAGATTTAGGTCAAACGTCTCTCAGTGATTATAATGAAAGCTTTTTAAATTTTAAAATGTCTTTAAAATAGCAAATGGTAGTTATTTTTAGAATTTTTTAATATAATAATGTGATAAGTAAGTTAAGGAGTTGTAACGAATGTTAGGAGAGCAATATACACAAATTAAGCGTCCAGCAAATCGGCTAACTGAAAAAATATTAGGTTGGTTTAGTTGGGTATTCTTACTCATATTAACTATTGTTTCAATGTTTATTGCGCTCGTATCTTTTAGTAATGATACGTCAATTGCCAATTTAGAAAACACACTTAATAATAATGAACTCGTACAACAAATTTTAGCCAATAATGATTTAAGTACAACTCAATTTGTGATTTGGTTACAAAATGGAGTTTGGGCAATTATTGTTTATTTTATTGTTTGTTTGCTCATCTCGTTTTTAGCGTTAATTTCTATGAATATAAGAATTTTGTCTGGTTTACTTTTTTTAATAGCTGCTATAGTCACAATTCCGCTTGTATTGTTGATTGTAACTCTAATCATTCCTATCTTATTCTTTATCATTGCAATGATGATGTTTGCTAGAAGAGATAGAATAGAAACAGTGCCATCTTATTATAATGAATATGATCAACCATACTATGATGAGAGAGGTTTTTATGAACCAGAGTCAAGAAATGAACATGGATATAATGATGATGTGTATGAACCTATGCATACTAAAAAGGAAGATAGAAATACAAGACGTCAATTCAATAGAAATGCTCAGCAACAAGATTCCTATAATGGTATAACTGATAATCAACCCGATGAAGATACATCTTCCGATCAACTTTATTCAGACGAATATGTAGATAATGAAGATAAATATTCTCAATTTCCAAAAAGAGCAGTTGAAAGTGAATATGCATCTCAACAAACTGAAGATGAACCAACAGTCATGTCAAGACAAGCTAAGTACAATAAAAAATCTAAAAATACGGATTTTGAAGATGCGCAACAGGAACATATGGAAGGTAATCAATTTGATGACGTAGGAGTTGTTGAACCACAAATTGATCCTAAAGAACTAAAAGCGCAAAGAAAAAGAGAAAAAGCAGAAATACGTGCTAAGAAAAAAGAAAAGAGAAAAGCATATAATAAACGTATGAAAGAACGAAGAAAAAACCAGCCAAGTGCTGTTAACCAACGACGTATGAATTATGAAGAACGTCGACAAATGATTAATAATGAACAAGAAGATACAGATAATAACTTAAATCAACAGGAAGATTCAAAAAAAGAAAATTAATAATTATGCCTAGGATATTTATTGCTGTCCTAGGCATTTTTAAAAAATTCATTATCTGTAACTAGATTTTATATAGGATGATATCAAGATTTTTAATTTTAGATTAAATGTAATACATAATAAACAGGGTATTACTATATCGCTATTTCAAAGAAAGTGAGTTGGACTTTGGATAAATCAACTTGACATCATAGCAACTTATTACTTCTTAATCAATATATGAAATACACTTATTCGCGATAAAGATAAATTTTTAGTATGATTAAATTAACCATAGTTTTAAGAGTTAGGAGGCACATATTAATTGAATAGAAAAGTAGAAAAAAGATTAGCGTGGATTGCAAATATCTTGAGCCTATTATTTTTAATTTTTGGTATTCTATCGATATTTGTTATTAATAACACATCAAATCAACAACAATATAATGAATTAATGAAGCAGTTTTCAGGTAATAATCAAGATATATCATCTGAAATGTTTTTAGTTTCTCTTATTGCGTCATTAGTCATTTTAGGTTTTTCAACGCTATTAGGTTTTGTTGGTACAATGGTAATTGAAGGTAGAAAAAACCTTGCTGCTAGTTTACTCATAGCAGCGGCTATCGTAGGTTTATTTACGACTAATTTAATCGCAATGGTTTTATGGATGATTGCTGCGATTAGACTTTTTGCAAAAAAAGATAAAACAGATGTAAATGAAAATGCTACGGCTCAACTTCGTCAAAACCATTCAAAGAGCCAAAGTGATTGGAATCATCAACAAAACCAACAACAGAAAGATGCTTGGGATCCTGAACAAGAAATCAACAAACAAAAAAAGGACGATCCATATATATATTAATAGGTTTAGATTGATGTTTGACTATTAAATGTTGAATGCAGTCCATAAAAATACGCCCTATCAGTAAAAATAATTGATAAGGCGTATTTTTTATAAAGTAAGAAAGGGACTATACAACTTGAAGTTAACTATATGAATAAATAGTGATAGAAAATGACTTTTTAATTCGTCATTTCAAAATAGAGGATACATTTTCTTTGTTATTCATTTAATCATAATTCTTGGAATGTTTGAATGATAAGATATACGTTAAGTCCACTTAAGACAATTATGAGTAACCAAGAAATGATGTTAATCCATGTTTTATTCTTAAAAGGACCCATAAGATTTTGATTACTTGTAGCTAATTGAAGCGGTATTAACGAAAATGGCAAAGCAATACTCAAGAACACTTGAGAAAAGACAAGTAATTGTTCAATTTTTTCAGTATTTCCTTTAAATACTATAAGACAAATGATAACAGGTATCACTGCTAAAGACCGAGTGATAAGACGACGTAACCAATTTGGAATGGATAATTTAAGAAATCCTTCCATCACAATTTGGCCTGCTAACGTTCCCGTTATAGTTGAATTTTGACCAGAAGCTAAAAGGGCAACAGCAAATAAAGTACTCATAATACCGCCAAGCGTTGCACCTAAAGCAGGTTCTGTTTTTAGAGCCAAATAAAGATCATAAAAACCACCCAAATCTTCAGTTTTAGTTCCAAAAAATAGCGCTGCACCAAGTGTAAGTAATAAGCAATTGACTACAAAAGCGATGGATAGCTGTATATTAGAGTCGATAGTAGCATACTTAATCGCTTGTGCTTTTTCATGAATACTGTGTCTATCATATTTTCGAGATTGTACAATAGAAGAATGTAAATATAAGTTATGTGGCATAATAGTAGCACCTATGATACCTAGTGCAATATAAAGTATCCCTTGGTTTGTAATAATTTCTTTATGAGGCACAAAACCATTAAGCATATCTGTTATTTGTGGAGAAGAAATATAAACTTCAAATACAAAAATGGCCAATACGGTAAAGATTAACGTTCCCACGATAGCTTCAATCTTTCTAAAGCCAAATTTCATGATGAATAATAATAAAAATACATCAAATACAGTGATTAATGCGCCTACAATTAATGGTATGCCGAAGATTAAATCTAATGCGATAGCGCTACCTATAACTTCTGCAATATCAGTAGCGATAATTGCTAATTCTGCAATAATCCAGAACATAATTGCTACAGGCTTATTTAAAAAATGACGTGTCATTTGTGCTAAATCCATACCAGTTGCTATTCCTAATCTCACAGTCATACTTTGTAACAGCATAGCAGATAAGCTAGAGATTAAGATTATGAATAACAAGGTATAGCCATATTGTGCTCCTCCTTGCATGGATGTAATCCAATTTCCAGGATCCATGTAACCAACTGCAACAAGCAATCCCGGTCCTAAAAAAGCCAGAAATTTTTGACTTGCACTATCATTATGATTGAAGTTTATGGTGTTATTGATTTCATCTAAACTTCGTTGTTGTTCATGATTGTTATTATTGGAATTCAATAAAATCACCCCCATTAATATATGATAATATATTAACCTAAATAAAATATTAGGTCAACCTAAAAATATTAAGACGACAAAAATGCTTGAATGACTTTTCATAATTCAAATCACTCAAGCATTTTATATTTATTGATAAAATTTTAAAAATTCATCAAAAGTTTCCTCAACAAATTTTAGAAAAGACTTATCAGATTTTAATCTTTTATCGGTTGGTGATAATGTTCTGGCAACAAAAAATTCACCTTTTTTAACATTTTTAACTCTATCGATAGCAGCATGCAACTCTTCATTACTCATATCCTTGATATAGTGCTTTTCAGTTTTCATATGATCTAGAGAAACACTATAATCACTTGGTAAAGATGTCAGTTTATCAAAATGTTTATCAAATATTTTCACTTTTTCTTCTTTATTTCTACCTTCGTGCATGATACCGAACATAATGAAAAGCTGATTTCTAAACAATCCGATTTGAAAGTGTGGTAACATTTTATAACCACGTTTATTAGGAGCAAAAGCTACCCACGTATCGATAGGTGGATTGACACTTCTACGTGCGTGTTTAGCTACGTGAGCATAAAAAGTTTCACCTGTTTGTGTAGTGAAATATTCTTCAAAATAAGATCCTAATTGATGAAGTTGAGGTCTGACATAGTCATTAAGTGCTTCCATTCTTTGGTCTAAACCTTCGACTTCAAAAGCTTTAAAATCTTTAGGTGAAAAAGTATATTGGGTCATAATATGCCTCCTTTTAATATGATTATGGATATTGTAGCATAAACTTTTAAAGTTTATCTAAAATAAGGATGGTTATTCTCTTGTTTTACGAAGTCTTTTTAAAGGTAAAATAGTGTGAATTCATATAAATTTACATAGTTCTTCATGTATAATATGTAGTAATAGGAGATGATACGATGGCTTTATATGATTTTGCAAAAGGGTTGATACTAGAAGCAGGAAATAAAGTAAGGTTGATGATGCAAGAAGAGTTAGACATTAAAACTAAATCGAACCCAAATGATTTAGTTACAAATGTGGATAAGGCGACAGAGAATTATCTATATGAAACGATTCTTCATAATTATCCAGATCATCAGGTTATTGGCGAAGAGGGACATGGTCATAATCTCGAGTATTTAAAGGGGGTTATTTGGGTTATTGATCCAATTGATGGAACACTTAATTTTGTTCACCAAAAAGAAAATTTTGCCATCTCTATTGGTATTTATCATGATGGGAAGCCTTATGCAGGTTTTGTTTATGATGTCATGAAAGATGTTTTATATCATGCAAAGGTTGGACAGGGTGCATTTGAAAATACACATAAACTTGAAATGATTCAAAATACTGAACTTAAAAGAAGTATTATAGGTATTAATCCCAATTGGCTGACGAAACCAATACTCAGTGATATTTTTAGTTCAATAGTGAATGAGGCAAGAAGTGCACGAGCATATGGTAGTGCAGCATTAGAAATTATAAGTGTAGCGAAGGGTCAATTGGCGGCTTACCTAACACCTAGACTACAACCGTGGGATTTTGCAGGTGGATTGTTGATTTTGAACGAAGTAGGTGGGATAGGAACCAACTTATTAGGCGATAAATTAGACTTCAATCAACCGAATTCAATATTAATAGCAAATCCTAGCCTTCATCGTGAAATATTAAATCATCATTTAAATCAGCAAAGAGATACGCTTATTACACTTCATGAAAAAAGGTTTGGAAAGAGATAGAAAGATGGAATCAATAGAGTTAAAGATTTCAAATTTCTTTGTTCTTCAAACCTTAATTTGAAGAACGTCTTATAAGGAGTTTAGAATCACTAAAAGTTTGATATAAGTATTTTTGAGTTAGTTATCTCTTTATAAAAAAATATGAAAGCCTAGGCACAGCTGTTGTCCTAGGCTTTCATAATGTGTATATGGTCAATTACTGAATTGAAAATGTACTGATATGAGGGTTATTTCATAATGAATTAAAAGTCACATCAGAGAGAATTTCACTCAGTTCATTTTACGAATTATGTAGGTAAAGAATCTTTACCCGAGTGGAACGACGAATTCATGTTAAATTCTGTCTAAGCTACTTCGACTTATTATGTTCATCATAAATAACTCACTGTTATGAAAAGTGTTAGATTTAAAATCTAGTGAATCAAAATTAGATAGTGTCCAAGACTTTTATAATATTTGATTTAAAAGTACAAGTTCTTATCAGTAATACAATTACGTTTAATAACTGTCTTTGTGTGCTTCTAATAAAATCAATACAATGATAAATAAATTTTTAAAGCCAATTGTTTTTACGATATTTCCTTTTCACACTGAACCCAACACCAAATGTTGCAATGAGAAGTATAAATGTTAAAATCATCATTGGAACATTAGTAGCACCTAATGCGAAACTAAATAAAGTTAAAAAAATGACAGCCAATATTGAGAAGATCCAGAAAATACCTTTAGATTTTTTTTGTTGCATCCCATACCCCACCTTTTACTTATCTTTTCAATAATATATGATATAATAAAACAGTTGCAATTAAAAGTGGGAGTATACACAAGAAAGGAATTTATAAAATGACTAATTTAAGAGAAGATGTTCGTAATATAGCGATTATTGCGCATGTCGACCATGGTAAAACAACATTAGTAGACCAGTTGCTTAAACAATCAGGTATATTTCGTGAAAACGAACATGTCGACGAGCGTGCAATGGACTCTAATGATTTAGAAAGAGAACGTGGTATTACGATTCTTGCTAAGAATACAGCGATAGATTATAAAGGAACGCGTATCAATATATTAGACACACCTGGCCACGCCGATTTTGGTGGTGAAGTTGAACGTATCATGAAAATGGTTGACGGTGTCGTACTAGTGGTTGACGCATATGAAGGTACAATGCCTCAAACTCGTTTTGTTCTTAAAAAAGCTTTAGAACAAAACTTAAAACCGGTTGTAGTTGTGAATAAAATTGATAAACCAGCTGCTAGACCTGAGGGAGTTGTAGATGAAGTATTAGACTTATTCATTGAATTGGAAGCGAATGATGAGCAATTAGACTTCCCAGTTGTTTATGCTTCAGCTGTGAATGGAACAGCAAGTTTAGACTCTGAAAAGCAAGACGAAAATATGCAATCCCTATACGAGACGATTATTGACTATGTACCGGCACCAGTAGATAATTCAGATGAACCATTACAATTCCAAATTGCTTTACTAGATTATAATGATTATGTAGGTCGTATAGGCGTTGGACGTGTGTTCAGAGGTAAAATGCGTGTAGGTGATAATGTATCACTAATTAAATTAGATGGTACAGTTAAGAACTTTCGTGTGACGAAAATATTTGGTTACTTTGGTCTTAAACGTGAAGAAATTGAAGAAGCACAAGCAGGAGACTTAATAGCTGTTTCAGGTATGGAAGATATTAACGTTGGTGAAACAGTTACACCACATGATCATCGTGACCCATTACCGGTGTTACGTATTGATGAACCAACCCTAGAAATGACTTTTAAAGTAAATAACTCTCCGTTTGCTGGACGTGAAGGTGATTATGTAACAGCTCGACAAATTCAAGAAAGATTAGATCAACAACTTGAAACAGATGTTTCTTTAAAAGTTACACCTACTGATCAACCAGATTCATGGGTTGTTGCTGGTCGTGGTGAACTACACTTGTCTATTCTTATTGAAAACATGAGACGTGAAGGCTTTGAATTACAGGTTTCTAAACCTCAAGTTATTTTAAGAGAAATCGATGGTGTGTTAAGTGAACCATTTGAGCGTGTACAATGTGAAGTGCCTTCTGAAAATGCCGGGGCAGTGATTGAGTCATTAGGTGCACGAAAAGGTGAAATGTTAGATATGATGACGACCGACAATGGTTTGACGCGTTTAATCTTTATGGTACCTGCACGCGGTATGATTGGTTATACTACTGAATTTATGTCTATGACACGAGGTTATGGAATTATTAACCATACATTTGAAGAATTTAGACCTCGCGTTAAAGCTCAAATCGGTGGTAGACGTAACGGTGCATTGATTTCTATGGACCAAGGTCAAGCAACATCTTATGCGATTATTAACTTAGAAGATCGTGGTGTTAACTTTATGGAACCAGGTACTGAAGTATATGAAGGTATGATTGTTGGTGAACATAACCGTGAGAACGATTTAACAGTAAATATTACTAAAGCAAAGCATCAAACAAACGTACGTTCAGCTACTAAAGATCAAACACAAACGATGAATCGTCCTAGAATTTTAACATTAGAAGAAGCGTTACAATTTATCAATGATGATGAATTGGTGGAAGTAACTCCTGAAAGTATTCGCTTAAGAAAGAAAATACTTAATAAATCTGCCCGTGAAAAAGAAGCAAAAAGAGTTAAACAATTAATGCAAGACGAACAATAATTTAAATATATTACAAACATACTAAGATTAGCTATGAAGAAATCTATGACGATAGATTTTTTCATAGCTATTTTTTATAGTTATAGAGAGA
>NZ_JBXAHW010000006.1:0-140977 GCF_058795495.1 Staphylococcus sp. GW823-FHT05F06
TCAAATAGTACAAGTACGTCATTAAGTGAATCGACAAGTACGAGTCTTTCAAACTCAACAAGTACGTCAACATCAGAAAGTGCATCAACGTCAACAAGCGAGAGTGAATCAACAAGTGAAAGTACATCGGTAAGTGAATCATCAAGTACAAGCATTTCAGATTCATCAAGCACGTCCACATCAATGAGTACATCTGAAACTTTCACTTCTCAATCTCCTATAAATAGTGAAAGTCAATTTATTGGTGATAGCTTGTCTGAAGATACAATCGTGACTCAATCAAAAAATACGAATATGCTTAATAAAACTGGAAAAGATTATGATTTACAAGAACAAAGAGGTTATACTGATTCAGAACAACACAATGAAACACAAAGTAATCAAGCTGATAATCACTCAAACAACCTCGATTTACTTCATCAAAATCGTTTACAAGATAAAGTCGTTAAACAACCGACTAAAGGAGAAGATGGAGTTGTAAGCAACGGTTTTATAGTAGCAGTAGCAATAGTATTGGCTATCTTCGGTTTGGCAAAAAAATCTAGAAAAGACGATGATGATCAAGATGGTAGTAAATAACAGATAGTTTTAATCATATTAAGAGGCTAGGGAACAATAATTGATTGGATAAGTACATGACAACTAAATCCAACTTTAGATTATCCTTAGCCTCTTTAGATATGATTCAAGTGATTAATTATTTAATAATTAGGGTGAAAAAATGTTTAAGAAATTCGAATATAAAATCTTATATAAAAGAATATTTTTTACATGCTTAATTTTAGTTATATATATTATAGGAAGTAATATTTCAATCGTAAGTAATGAAAATTTAAGAACTCATAAAGACTCCTTTTTTAAGTTAGCTATTACTAATGTAGGTGGGGATTTACATACATTAAATATATTTTCACTAGGACTTGGGCCGTGGTTAAGTTCGATGATTATTTTGACACTAATAAACCACAAAAGTAATGATAAGGTTAAAACACAAACTCGTAGGGAACGACATTTCAAAGAGCGAGCGTTAACACTTATCATTAGTGCTGCTCAAGGATTTTACATTATTCATTCATATATTAATAAACATGCGATTAAAGATAGTAATATGCTCATTTTATTATTAGTCTTAATTACAGGAACGTTGTTAATGGTGTGGTTAGCAGATCAAAATACAACGTATGGCATTTCGGGACCTATGCCAATTGTTTTAATGAGTCTTGTTAAATCTATATTTAATACACCTTTTCCTAAATTAAATTCAAGCGCATCTTTAATTACTATGATTATTGTCTTATTAGTGCTGGCCTTATTTATACTCTTCTTTATTGAGTTAACAGAATATCGGATAGAATATAATGATATTATGAATATTTCTGCTAAAGATATACCATCATATTTATCATGGAAACTTAATCCAGCTGGTAGTATCTCTATCATGGTGAGTTTGTCATTATTTATGTTAACGAATAATATCGTTAATTTCATAGGACGCTTTATCGTGAATCATAATTTTGAAACACATGTCTTTAATTTTACAAATCCAGTTGGAATTACTATATATCTTCTGTTACAAATGATTTTGGGTTACTTTTTATCAAGATTATTAATTAATACGAAACGTAAATCAAAGGAATTTCTTAAAAATGGGAATTACTTCGAGGGTATACAACCTGGACAGCAGACAGAAAAATTTCTAGGGAGTAAAGCACGTCGTATTTGTTGGTTCGGTTCAATAGTAGTAGCGATTGTACTCGCTATACCAATGTATTCAGCGCTGCTTGTCCCCCACTTACTTAAAGAAGTTTACTTTACAACTCAAATGATTGTATTTGTCTATATTGGAATTAATATCGCTGAAACAATTAGAGCGTACTTATACTTTGACAGCTATAAGCAAATTTTAAATAAATATTGGTAGGGAGGAGGTTTTGGAATATGAAACGATTTATACCAGCTTGGTATAGCCGTAACAGATGGTGGGAAAGTACCTCAAGACCATTCTATCTAAAAAAACAGTATACAGATTTTGACGATATGATTAGTTTAATGACAATGCATAGTTCGAATAATGTGGATTATCAATTGATAGTTTTAAATTTTAGTCCATATCTTAGAACATTCCTCCATCGATATGATTTGTATGAAAGTCATTATTGGTCTGTATTTGATGAGATACAGGGCGTTGGACATCAAACGCCTCAAGCTATTGATTATCGCGATCTTTCATGGCCAGAAGGCACTGAATTTATTTTTACTCCCTTTCAAATTCAAGCGATTACAGGTGATAACACGTTTTCTAAAATTCACTTCAGCCAAGAGGGGTACCTGATGTGGGTAGAGGATTACAAGTATAGTACAATTCAAAGACGATTTGTATTCGATGACAGAGGATTTATATCGGCAGTGCGTACTTATACACCTGATGGTGATAACAATAAAAAACACTATTTTTCAAAAGATGGGGAAGAAATATTTGTTGAAGACTTAAATGTTAATACAGTAACGATTAATAAAAATTTCCAATCAAAATTTAAAAGGGTTACGTATTCATCTATGGCTGAGTTGATAGAAGAGAAATTCCAATCATATGTAGAAAGAGAATTGAATGAAGATGATTCTGTTATAGTGGCATCTGATGAACGTCATAATTCAATGATGGCACGCACTATTGATGCATCGTCTTTATGTTTTTCTATTTTTACTGAGCGAAATAAAGTGGTGACACAAGATTTATATGACTCTATTTCTAGAGCATATTATTGTCTCGTTGATACACAAGCTAATCAAAATATGATTGAACACTACGCAGGATTGAACATGAATGATATTAATCTTTTAAGGGTAACGCCTTTTGATGCGAAGTCATTACCTAACCAAAGTAGTCAATTGTATGACACTTATATTGGATTATGGATAGATGGTTTGGACGAGATTGAAATACGAGAGATTGTAAACAGCTTATTTCAATATATTCAACATAAAGATGGCTATAAGTTGAAAATTTTAACTAAGAGTAGAGATAATCTTACGGAAAATCTTATAGATGAAGTTGCTCATCTCAATGATTTATATCACCAAGAGAAAAAGGAAATAAGTGATGTAATTGAAGACGTGATACAGAATAAAAAAGAAACAATCATTGATATTGAAACAGTACCGTTTGAAGAAGATCTTGTAAGCGTTATTTCAAAATTAAGAGTTGTAGTAGATTTATCTTTAGAGCCGAAACTTTTTTTACAAATCTGTTGTATTGGCGCGGGTATACCACAAATTAATAAAAAGAGAACAGATTATGTTAAACATATGCATAATGGATATATTATTGATGACATATCGCAAACTGTAGAATCTTTAGATTATTTTTTGGCACATTTAAAAAATTGGAATTATTCTTATGCATATTCCATGAGATTAACGGATGATTTTAGTTCAATTAATATTATTCATCAAATTAATCAGTTATTTAAAGGTGATGTTTCAAGTGGCACGTAAATTTAGAGTACTTCAAGTAGGTGGTCATGATTTAGGTTCTTTATTTAATCAAAAAAGTAATGTCGAATGGGATTATTTTGATGTTGGTTTGTTTGATTTTGAAAGTGGCTATCAAGATGTTGTAGTACATATTTTAGATGAAAAAGGACAATTTGATTTTGTTTTTGTACGTGAAAAATATTCTGATTCATTAATGAAACTTTTATCATTAGTCAGTACACCGTATAATACTGTGATTGACAATGAGTATTGGGATAATCAATACCAACAAGATAAGACAATACAACGTAATTTTATAAAACCACTCATTTATGAAAATGAAGAACAATTACAACAAAAACTAGAGGCAGTTACATTTCCTGGGCAATATGGAGATAAAGTTAAACCTATTCATTGTCGCGTTAGTATTCATTTTGATGGTTCTTATCAATTTAATGGAAATGAGTCTATTGAAGTATCAGGACGATTTGGGGAATCATACCAACCCCTCATTACATGGAGTCAAAATATCATTGCTGATGCCAATAAGGTGAATCAAATATGGCCAGAATTTAAAGTTGAAGGTGATGCTAAAATCCAATATACATTGAGATTGACGCCTGTTTATTCAACTGATCAACCAGTAGAAAAGCTAATATATGAACAAGACGATTTAGACACTCCCATAGAACTACCTGCTCGTCCTTATCAAACATATGTGAGTGTATCAATCAAAGCTAAAGGTAAAGGAACATTATTTATAGGTGCTATTCATAAACGTTGGTCACGCTTGGAATTAGGGCAGTTCATATTAGGCGGAAAACGATATAGTGATGAAAATAAGCAAGAATTTATACATTACTTCCATCCTGGAGATTTAAAACCACCACTCAATGTATATTTTAGTGGGTATCGTACTGCTGAGGGCTTTGAAGGGTACTTTATGATGAAACGTATGAATGCTCCATTTATTTTAATAGCTGATCCTAGAATCGAAGGTGGTGCCTTTTACCTAGGGTCAGAGAATTATGAACAGGCAATCCGTAAGGTCATCCAAAATGCTTTGGATTATTTGGGATTTGCGAACAACCAATTAATTCTTTCTGGATTATCAATGGGATCATTTGGCGCACTTTATTACGCTACAAAATTAAATCCAGCGGCTGTTATTGTAGGAAAACCTTTGATAAATCTCGGTACTATTGCTAATAATATGAAACTCGTTCGTCCAAACGATTTTGGAACGTCACTTGATATTTTGCGATTGAATCAAAATGGCATAACTAACAAAGATGTTGTTCAGTTAGATAATCATTTTTGGAAGCAAATTCAGCATAGTGATTTGTCAATGACCACATTTGCGATTGCTTACATGGAGCATGATGATTATGACAAATATGCATTTCAAGATTTATTGCCTGTTCTTACAAAACAACATGCACGTGTGATAAGTAAAAGAATTCCTGGTAGACATAATGATGATTCTGCTACTGTTACTCATTGGTTTATTAATTTTTATCATTTAATCATGGAAGAGCGATTTGGGAGGGTAACACATGCAAGAAGATAGGAAATTTGAAGTCAAATGGCGACTAGTTAATTCATCAACTTTTATGTATGGTACAAAATTACGTTTTAATCAAGATAATATCTATTTTGAGAACCCTTTGATGCCATCCGGTACAATCATTCACAGTTGGTATATGTTAACTGATTTTGCAGAAGACCGTGTAAGCCCTAAGCTACCTATTTTAAAAAAAGGGCGCCAATATCAATTTCAATTTAATTTTGAAGTTGAACCTGAGGGTGCGGCTTATTTTAAAATGAAATTTTATCGTAAGAATAAAGAAATTCTTAGTCATCAAATTCTAAAAAATAAAAAAGAAAATATTGTCTATCCTAGAGAAGCATATTCATATGAATTAGAACTTATTAATGCTGGCATGAATCATCTATCTTTTCACAATATAATTGTGCAAGAATTAAGAGAAGATAGTAATCAAGCTTATGAGGCAACGCAATATATAGATCCTAAGAAAAAACTTAAAGTAATTAATCAAATAATAACCAATATAAGGACACATCATCTAGACACATCAAACTATCACAGGAGTGATACGAATGGCTAAAGGTGTTAACCAAATTATTAATAATATTAGGTTAAGAAAATTGCGCAAAATATTAAATCAAATTAATGCGCTTAGTGAGGAGTTCTCAAATTTTAGTGATGAAGCACTTCAAGCGAAGACAAAAGAATTTAAAGTTTATTTAAATGATAATAAAGCTTCACTCAATCACATTCTGCCACAAGCTTATGCAACAGTTAGAGAGGCTTCTAAGCGCGTTTTAGGTATGTATCCAAAAGATGTGCAGATTTTAGGAGCAATCGCTATGCATCAGGGGAATATTGCAGAAATGCAAACAGGAGAAGGTAAGACGCTTACAGCTACCATGCCTCTGTACTTAAATGCACTTACAGGTAAGGGTGCTTATCTAATCACAACAAATGATTACTTAGCAAAACGCGATTTTTTAGAAATGAAACCACTATATGAATGGCTAGGCTTGTCTGTATCATTAGGATTTGTGGACATTCCAGAATATGAATACGCTGAAAATGAAAAATATGAACTGTACCACCATGACATTGTTTACACGACTAATGGGCGACTAGGGTTTGATTATTTAATTGATAATTTAGCTGATGATATTCGTGCCAAATTTTTACCGAAATTAAACTTTGCTATTATTGATGAAGTCGATTCTATTATATTAGACGCTGCCCAAACGCCTTTAGTTATTTCTGGTGCACCACGTGTACAATCTAATTTATTTCACATCGTTAAAACGTTTGTTGAAACACTTGAGAAAGATAAAGACTTCATAGTTAATTTTAATAAAAAAGAAGTGTGGCTCACTGATGAGGGCTCGGAAAAAGCAAGCCATTATTTCAAAGTGAATAGTATATACCAACAGCAATATTTTGATTTAGTTAGGATGATTCATTTATCGCTTAGAGCTAAGTATTTATTCAAATATAATTTAGACTATTTTATTTTTGATGGTGAGATTGTGCTTATAGATAGAATAACTGGTCGTATGCTACCTGGAACAAAGCTTCAGTCTGGTTTACATCAAGCTATAGAGGCTCTGGAAAATGTTGAAATTTCTCAAGATATGAGTGTGATGGCAACCATAACATTCCAAAACTTATTTAAGCAATTTGATGAATTTTCAGGTATGACTGGAACAGGTAAATTAGGGGAAAAAGAATTCTTTGATTTATATTCAAAAGTTGTTATAGAGATTCCGACTCACAGTCCGATTGAACGAGATGATAGACCTGATAGAGTATTTGCTAATGGTGACAAAAAGAACGATGCAATTTTAAAGACAGTGATTGGTATACATGAAACTCAACAACCTGTGTTACTAATTACACGTACTGCAGAAGCGGCAGAATATTTTTCAGCTGAGTTATTTAAACGTGATATACCCAACAATTTATTAATCGCTCAAAATGTAGCTAAAGAGGCACAAATGATTGCTGAGGCGGGACAATTATCTGCAGTTACTGTTGCTACAAGTATGGCAGGGCGTGGAACTGATATAAAGTTATCAAAAGAGGTTCATGATATCGGTGGCTTAGCAGTGATTATTAATGAACATATGGATAATAGCCGTGTTGATCGTCAATTAAGAGGACGCTCAGGTCGCCAAGGAGATCCTGGATATTCACAGATTTTTGTATCACTTGATGATGATTTAGTAAAACGTTGGAGTAACTCTAACTTGGCAGAAAATAAAAACCTCCAAACGATGGATGCATCTAAACTAGAAAGTAGTGCACTCTTTAAAAAACGTGTAAAGTCAATTGTTAATAAAGCGCAACGTGTATCTGAAGAGACTGCTATGAAAAATAGAGAAATGGCAAATGAATTCGAAAA
This sequence comes from Staphylococcus sp. GW823-FHT05F06, assembly GCF_058795495.1. Classification (NCBI taxonomy): domain Bacteria; kingdom Bacillati; phylum Bacillota; class Bacilli; order Caryophanales; family Staphylococcaceae; genus Staphylococcus; species Staphylococcus sp. GW823-FHT05F06. The sequence goes on from NZ_JBXAHW010000006.1 coordinate 7,422, forward strand.
AAGTATTAGTGTTCAACGAGATAAAATTTATGCTGAATGTAATCACATACTTGAAGCAAGCGATTTTGATGATTTTAATTTTGAACAGCTTGCACGAGATGTGTTTACAAAAGACGTTAAAAATCTTGACTTAAGTAGTGAACGTGCACTTGTGAATTATATATACGAAAACTTAAGTTTTGTCTTCGATGAAGATGTATCAAATATTAATATGCAAAATGATGAAGAAATCATACAATTCTTAATACAACAATTTACTCAACAATTTAACAATCGTTTAGAAGTTGCTGCTGATTCATATTTAAAACTTCGTTTCATTCAAAAATCAATTTTGAAAGCGATAGATAGCGAATGGATTGAACAAGTAGATAACTTACAACAACTTAAAGCCAGTGTAAACAATCGACAAAATGGACAGCGTAATGTCATTTTTGAATATCATAAAGTGGCTCTTGAAACGTATGAATATATGTCTGAAGATATAAAAAGGAAGATGGTTAGAAATTTATGTTTAAGTATTCTAGCCTTTGATAAGGACGGAGATATGGTCATTCATTTCCCATAAACAAAGAGGTGTTAGACATGACGATTTATAATATCAATTTTGGAATCGGTTGGGCCAGTAGTGGTGTTGAATATGCACAAGTGTATCGAGCAAAACTATTAAGGCAATTACCTTATCCAACAAAATTTATATTTTTAGATTTTATTCAATCAGAAAATATTCAAACACTCACAAGCAACATAGGGTTTAAAGATGATGAAGTTATTTGGCTATATCAATACTTCACAGACGTAAAAATCGCTCCTACAACGTACACAGTTGATGATTTAATTTCAGAGTTAGGTAATGAGGTTACTCGAAAAGAACAAAACGGTAAAGTATTACGACTCTATTTAAATAATCAGCAAACATTCGTAACCTGCTATTTAAAAAATGCTAACGAACATTACGTTGATCGTGCAGAGTTTGTGGTGAATGGAATGTTAATTAGGAAAGATTTTTATAGCTATGTAAGAACATTCTCGGAGTATTATGCTCCTTTTGACAATAAAGCTAAAATATATATGCGTCAATTTTATAATGAAAATGGATCAATTGCATATCGCGAATATATAGATGAAGATGAACATGTTTTTGTGTTTGATGATGCACGTTTATACAGTAAACAAGCACTCGTCGCATACTTTATACGTCAATTGCGATTGAATTCAGAGGATATCATTATTATTGATCGAGCAACTGATGTGGGACAAGCCATATTAGAAAACAAGGGATCCAGTAAAGTTGGCGTAGTCGTTCACGCTGAACATTTCAGTGAAGGTGCGACTGATGGGACTCACATTTTATGGAATAATTATTATGAGTATCAATTCGAAAATGCACAGCATATTGATTTCTTTATCACAGCGACAGATTTGCAAAGGCAGACACTAAGTGAACAATTTAAACAATATAAGAATGATTGTCCACGTATACGTACAATTCCAGTAGGTAGTATAGAATCGTTACAATATCCTGAAAAAGAAAGAAAACCATATTCCATCATGACCGCATCACGTCTTGCTAACGAAAAACATGTTGATTGGATAGTGGAAGCTGTGATTAAAGCTAAACATCAGTTACCTCAATTGAGTTTTGATATCTACGGACAAGGAGAAGAACAAGAAAAAATTAAAAATATTATTACCAAACATCGTGCTGAGGATTACATACAAATTAAAGGACATAGAAATCTTCGTACAATATATCAGCAATATGAATTATTCATAGCGGCCTCACAAAGTGAAGGGTTCGGACTGACATTAATGGAAGCGGTTGGCTCTGGTTTAGGTATGATTGGATTTGATGTGAATTATGGCAGTCCGACATTTATTCGACATCATCAAAATGGCTATTTGATACCGATAGATTTTGAACAAGCGTCTACTGATGATATCACAACGCAAATCGCTCATATGATTATTCGATATTTTGAAGATGGTCCCATAAGGGCACATGAGGTATCGTATGACATTGCAGAATCATTTAAAACATCGCATATTGTTGATCTATGGAGACAACTCATTGAAGAGGTGCTATATGATTAATTTATTCGAAAATTATAATCAAGAAACACAGGAATTACATCAATCTCTTAAGCGTGCTGGTTACAATCACTTTACGATTGTAATTAATGATGATGGATTTTTACCTGATGATGTGACATCGCCGTATCGTTTTTTCACAGCATATCAAATTTATGAAGATGATACCCCTGCTTTTTTTAATGATATTGATACGCCGCCTTTTTGGGAAATTAAAGGAGATGCGACAATGGCTACCATTACAGATATGGGTGAGCTTAGAGGTAAAATCTTTTATAAGGAACATTATAAGACACGTGTAGTTAGCCATGTAGAGTGGCTTGATTCAAAACAGCGTTTGCGTTCGGTTGATTATTATACAAAAGAAGGATTTAAATTTGCTGAAACAGTTTACGATTTGTTAGGTAATGCAATATTAAAAAAGTATATGACACGTGAAGGTAAAGAAGTGATTTATGAGAATTATGTAACTAACGATGTAGTTGTAGAATATGAAGGGAAATCTTATTTTTTTGAGTCATATACAGAGTGGATTAAATTTTACTTGAGTGAAATGGGCATTGAGATAAAAGAAGTTATATTTAATACTTTATCAACACCATTTTTAGCAATTTATCATTTGCCGACATTGAAAAAAGGTATTTTATTTTGGCAAGAACAATCTCAGGGTTATGTCCCAGGAAATATGAAAGTCATGTTATCACCAAACCTTCAAAGTCGCTTTGCCGTTATTGTCCCTAATCAGAATGAATACAAATTGATCAAGGAACAACTATCTAGGGAGGAACAACAGGCAGTATATGCATCTGGTTACTTATATGACACGTATAAACGGAATCATTATTCTAAGAATGTATTAACATTAACAAATTCAGATCAAATACCACATGTTGAAACGTTGGTACGTTTGCATAAAGATTATCAATTTCACATAGGCGCTAAAACTGAGATGTCTTCAAAATTATTAAGTTTATCGCAATATGAAAATGTTAAATTATATCCAATAATTAAAGAACAAACAGTTCAAACCTTATATCAACAATGTGACATCTATTTAGATATTAATGAGGGGAACGAAATAGGGAATGCTGTAAGAAGCGCATATAATCATCAATTGTTAATTATGGGATATAAAGAGGTTGTTCATAATCAAGATTTCGTTGCAATAGAAAATCAGTTTCTTGTAAATGATATAAGTCAGTTGAGTAACGCTTTGAAAGAGATAGGAAATCATCGTGGTCAATTTGAAACACGTTTAGCACTACAACAACGTCATGCTAATGCTGTGCCGGTATCAACATTTAAATACGCATTAGTACAAGCATTAAGTGGTTAATCATTAGTATTTTTGTATCGAAACTTACAATATTGTAATTGTATTCCATATCACTTAAATGAATTCTCAGAATGTGTTTATATTTAAATTGAGGTGATTAATTGTATGGAAAATTTTGATAAAAGTTATCATGATAAAACGGGTGATGTATTAGGGGCTTTAAGTTATCTAAGTGTATTTTTCGCACCTGTATTGTTTCCATTAATCGTATGGATTGTTGGACAACCACCAGCATCTACGTATTCAAGAAATGCATTATTTAACCATATTTTGAGTTGGGTGTGTTTGGTATTAGGACTTATATCATTTGCTGCTGGACTATCCTTGATTGATTCGACAAATGGAGTCGCTGTACTAGTGATAGGAGTAATTATTGGAGGTATTCTACTTATCGCTTCGCTTGTATTATTTATTATTAATATTGTGAAGGGTATCAAATTATTGATGATATAGTAAGACAGAATGAACAGAGTAATCAAGTTGATAATATGGAACCTGATACATCAATCATAGGTACAGGTTCTTTTCTTATTTTGATTGTAATTGAATGAACTGAGAGATTTATTTTGAATTCTTTATGATTGAAAAGTGAGTTAACACATTTGCTTTAGGGAGTGAGGATATGGAAACGGTATATTTTGCTGGTGGATGTCTATGGGGAACTCAAGCTTTTTTTAATACGATTCCAGGAGTTATTCAAACAGAAGCTGGAAGGGCAAATGGAACGTCGAAATGTTTAGATGCTCCTTATGATGGCTATGCTGAATGTGTGAAGATACACTTTGATCCTGCAAAAACTTCAATACTTATGCTGATGGATTATTTGTTTGAAATGATAAATCCTTATAGTTTAAATCAACAAGGTCAAGACAAGGGTCAAAAATATCGAACAGGTGTGTATAGTGAAAGTTCGAAGCATTTAAATGAAGTAAAAGGCTACATTAAGCGCAGGGAAGACGCGAAACAAGTAATGGTCGAAGTACAACCTCTAAGTAATTATGTGAAGAGTGCAGAAGAACATCAGAATCATCTTGAGAAATTTCCGGAGGATTATTATTTATGTCATGTTCCTCCAGCATTGCTTAATAAATACAAGAAATAATCATTGTCGTATTCATCTAGACTGATGAATTGAATGCCTTTGTTCTTCATTGATAGATAACATAAAAGAAGCGGTAATTCCTTGATAAGATTAATAAGGGAATTACCGCTGTTATTTTATTTAATATATTTATATGTTGAAGTACTTATTTTTTACAAGAAAAAGTATCTAATAAGCTAAGTGTTGATAAACCTAATAAGTCTAAAGCATGTTGTGCACCTTTTTTACCATGCCCTGCTTCAAAATGTTTGTAAGCTGCAACACCAAGTACTGAAATTGCTGCAAGTGAGCCTAAGCGTGAAATATTTTTATTTAAAAAACTAGCAGCAAATAAACCAGCAGCTGCAGCTTCAACGCCACCTGCTAATTTAACTGAGTTTTCCGGTAAACCAAATGTATTAGTGAAAGTATCAATCATACCTTGATCGCCTTTTAATTTAGGTTTACTTGCATCATATAATTCTTTAGCTAGTTTTAAATTTGTAGCATAACGTAAAACCATTAAAGATTCCTCCTATATATCTGTAAATATGAATTCCTTCTAGACATCTCTTTTCCCTAAAATAAAAATTAAATGCACAATTTAACATAAATGTTGTAATATATTAACGATTTAATCATAGGTTTGTGAAATATTGATATTTAAAGGTAATGGTAATCTTAAATTGAAGTAATCTGTATGTCAATTTTTCAGCTCTCATGTGTGTCTAAAGAAATTAAATGGATACAAGTGTATTTATATTATTTTAATTTTTCGTCAATTTAAATATCTCTTTAGGAATTTGAAACAAACTGTCATAATAATCGTATTGAATAAAATTTAGAAAGGAGTATGGAAATCGATGGAAGAAAGTAAAAACTATAATCTCATTACGACAATCATGTTTATTTCAGGTATCATTGTAATGGCAAGTTTATATACGGCTCTACCTCTGACAGCAACTTTCGCAGAAGACTTTCATGTTCCTGAATCTATAGCAACTTTAAACGGTGTTTTATTCTCATTAACATATTCAATCAGTTGTTTATTTTATGGAACGATTTCTGAAAAGTATGGCAGAATTAAAACTATTTTAGTAGGTATGAGTGCATTAGTTATCATCTGTCTTATGATAGGTATTGTTCATTCATTTACAGTGTTATTAATATTAAGAGCACTACAAGGCGTATTTGCTGCATCATTTTCTCCTGTAGTCATGACTTATACAACTGAAACTTATCCACGTGTGAAACGTGTAACAGCAATTAGTTTCATCAGTACAAGTTTTATGTTATCAGGTGTGTTAGGGCAAAATATGAGTGAATTAGTCGTAAGTTATTTGAATTGGCAGTGGGTATATTTTATTTTAACAATCTTATATTTAATTCTCGTATTAGTTATTTATAAAAATGTACCTGAGAGTCCACATAAAAATCCTGATATACAACTCATTAAGTTTTTCAATAACTTTAAAGATTTCAAAGACAATCTTAAAGTTTTCTATTGTTTATTTATTTCACTAACATTACTGATTATGTTTATAAGTATGTATGATATTTTAAATGAATATGTCACATCACACCAAGTTGGGGGAGACATGTCTGTGTCCTCAATGATGAAATTGTTCGGTGTGATAGGCATGTTATTATCTCTATTAGCAGGGCGTGTAAGCAGTCGTATAGGTATGAAGCGCTTGCTAACTATCGCATTAACAACATGTATTGTGTCGATCATACTCATGGGTGTAACTACGAATATTATACTTATTACAACATTTAGTGTGTTGTTTGTTGCAGGTATCGCATTTGCGATTCCTACTGTTATTTCAAAAATAGGTGTAGTTGTTAAAAACAATCAAGGTTTCTTTTTATCTGTTAATACATTTGTATTATTCTTAGGAACAGCGATTGCACCTATTTTAATGTTATTTGTAGGCGAACTGTCTAACTTTTTCTTACAGTTTTTAATGATTGCTATTGTCGGACTGATTGCTTTAGTTGTATCAATATTTATGCCAGGTGACCAACGTTCTTGAAAATAGCTTCAAATGATAAAAGCAATATTGGTTGTTAAAAGTTTAAAATACTATTTATAACTTTTAACTATATTGAAATGATTGATAAATATTAGACAATGCTAAGTCAAGTCATGTAACCTTAAGTTGATAGAACGATTAACGATAGGAGTGGATATAAAATGAATTATTCACCAAAACAAGGTGTTAAAAGTCATGGATTGCCACATGATCCGTTCAAAAGTAGCACAGTACCTAGACCTATAGGTTGGATTTCTACAGTATCTAAAGAAGGTAAAGATAACTTGGCGCCGTACAGTCAATATCAAAATCTTACATGGGATCCCCCAATGGTAATGTTTGCGGCTAATCAGTCAGTGCTTGGCGATCATGAAAGAAAAGATACAGTTAAAAATGCGGAAGAAACTGGTTGGTTTGTATGGAATATGGCAACATATGATTTGCGTGAAGCAGTGAATTTATCATCCAAAGCATTACCTCCAGAAGATGATGAATTTGACTTTGCTGGTGTGACGAAAGAATCGTGTATCGAAGCTCCTGGAAGTAGGGTAAAGGAATCACCTGTTCATTTTGAATGTGAATATGTTCAAACAGTAAGAATTCCCACTGGAGACCCTGTTTCAACTGTGGATATAGTCATCGGTCGTGTAGCACAAGTGCATATTGACGATAAAGTAATTATGGACAACGGAAAATTAGACATTAAGTCAATCAGACCTATAGCACGTCTCGGTTATTATGATTACACGGTTGTCGATGAAATATTTGAAATGAAAGCACCTGCAGCTTCGAAAGAAGAATTGGCTGGACTTGAAGGTCGAAATTTTGACAACACTAATAATGAATCATGATACATCAAAAAGAATGAAATCATATTCATATTAAATTCGTCGTTCAGATTCATTAATGAGAACTAAAAATTTAAAAACTTAATATAAGCGTATTTTAAATTTAGCTATCCAAAGTCAATAGCTAAGAGGATGAGACATAATTCCTAGCAAAATAGCCAGTAAATGAGTTTTTTATAAATTCATTTACTAGCTTTTTATTTATAATACTTCGTATTGTTGGCTCGCTTTCTTATCTGACAGCTTCAGCCTGTAGTCTTCAGCTTGTCCTGTTCCCTCAAGAGTCTCGCCAAAATACTTTGTGCATATATGTAATTTTATATTAAAATACTTTGAAAAATAAGGACCTTTCGTATAATTTAATAAATACCAATAAACTAAATTAACGAGGTGTCTTATGTATAAAAATTATAAAATGACTAAACATACTCTACTAATGGAAACTTCAGTTCTTATCCCCACAAATGATATTTCACGACATGTAAATGTTATTGCAGAAACAATTCCCGAGACTGAATTCGATAAATTCAGACATTATCGTTGCTTAATATAATAAAGTAAAAGCTCAACGAGCTGAAAATCATCAAAAAAAATATAAAAAAGACAATTTCTACATTATTTCAATAGAAATTGTCTTTATTTACTTATCCTGGAACTTTCTGTCCCAGCCACTCTTTTAATAATTACAAAATTTTTAAATACTATGTTTTGTTATAGAGATGTTGGTATGTTTTACAGTTTTGAAAAAAGATTATACGTAGCCATTAACAAAGTGACCGATTAAACTTAAGAGTCCTACTAAAAAAAGGCATACACCGGGTATAAACATTTTTTCCTTAGCATCTATCGGTTTTGAATGATAGATAATTTGACTTAAAACAATAAGCACAACACCAATAATCATAGCGATGATTGATATGGTAAACATAAATAGTCCTCCTTCGGTGATGAGCAACTTTACATTTTATGAAGAAAAAATCTACTTACTTATACTATTCCCATTTTAACCTTTTTATAGTTGTTTTAAAGTGAAATTTTTTAAAAAGTATGAAATTGATTTAAAAAAAGATATTTTGTTTATGAAAAGTAAATTGAATGAGAGATTGGAAATGAAAAACAGAGACTGTGGAAGTATGAAAGTATATAAAAAGAGTAGAACAGAATTCAATTTGAATTCATTATTCTACTCTTTAATCTTGTATAGAAACATTTGCTAAGAATTAGTTGTACGATTACAAGTTTTATTGCGCTGTAACATCTAACTGAACGTCAATGTTACCACGTGTCGCTTTTGAGTATGGACAGAATTGATGTGCTTGCTCCACAAATTTCTCAGCATCTTGTTGGGACATATTTTCAAGTGTGACTTTAATATCTGCGCCGAGTTTAAAACCATTGTCAGTATCATCTTTAAGTAATTCAATAGTGATTTCAACTTCTGGGTTGGCATCACTTATTTTATTTTGAGATAAGATTAATGATAGCGCGCTATTAAAGCATGCACTATATCCAGCAGCAAATAATTGTTCAGGATTAGTATCGTTGCCTCCTTGACCACCCATTTCCTTAGGTGTTGCAAGGTTTTGAACAAATGTATTATCTGGACTAAAAACGCGACCATCACGTCCACCATTTGAAATCATTGTAGTTGAGTAAATAGAATTTGCCATTATAAAAACTCCTTGTTTTTGAATTACACTTAACTTAATATATTAATTAAATAATTAAGTGTGTAAAGAAGTGTAATACCAAATTACTAATAATTACAAGAAATTTGTTTTTTAAATTTGTTATTTTAGGTTCATTATCTACAAATCTATGAAATTATGTATTATAATGTGATATGTATATTTTTGATTAAATCATATAAATCTATTTAAAGAATAATACAGGTAACTTTATTAAAGGAGTATGTGTAAATGAAGAGAACAGATAAAATTGGTGTCTACCTCAAGCTGTCATGTTCTGCGTTGTTACTTAGTGGTTCGCTGGTTGGTTATGGCTTCACAAAAGATGCTTTTGCAGATTCAGAAAGTACATCATCAAATGTTGAAAATACTTCTAATAGTAACTCCATCGCTGACAAAATCCAACAAGCTAAAGATGATATTAAAGATTTGAAAGAACTTTCTGACGCAGATATCAAAAGTTTTGAAGAACGTTTAGATAAAGTCGATAATCAATCAAGTATTGACCGTATTATAAATGATGCAAAAGATAAAAATAATCATTTAAAATCGACAGACTCTAGTGCCACATCATCAAAAACTGAAGATGACGATACATCTGAAAAAGATAATGATGATATGACTAAAGACTTAGATAAAATACTGTCGGATTTAGATTCAATTGCTAAAAATGTTGATAACCGTCAACAAGGTGAAAATAGTGCTTCTAAACCTAGTGACTCAACAACCGATGAAAAAGATGATTCAAATAATAAAGTACACGATACAAATGCTAGTACACGCAATGCAACTACTGATGATTCTGAAGAGTCGGTTATTGATAAATTAGATAAAATCCAACAAGATTTTAAGTCTGACTCTAATAATAAGCTTTCTGAACAAAGCGATCAGCAAGCATCACCATCTAATAAAAACGAAAATAACAAAGAAGAATCTAGTACGACAACAAATCAATCCGATAGTGATAGTAAAGACGATAAAAGTAATGATGGTCGTCGCTCAACATTAGAACGTATAGCATCAGATACTGATCAAATTAGGGATTCAAAAGATCAACATGTCACAGATGAAAAACAAGATATACAAGCAATTACACGTTCACTACAAGGTAGTGATAAGATTGAAAAAGCACTTGCTAAGGTACAATCTGACAATCAACCACTAGATTCTAATTATATAAATAATAAATTAATGAATTTAAGATCACTAGATACAAAAGTAGAGGATAATAACACTTTATCTGATGATAAGAAACAAGCGCTTAAACAAGAAATTGATAAAACTAAGCAAAGTATTGACCGACAAAGAAATATTATTATAGATCAACTCAATGGTGCTAGTAATAAAAAACAAGCAACCGAAGATATCTTAAATAGTGTTTTCAGCAAAAATGAAGTAGAAGACATAATGAAACGTATTAAAACAAATGGCCGAAGTAATGAAGATATCGCTAATCAAATTGCCAAGCAAATTGATGGTCTTGCATTAACTTCTAGTGATGATATTTTAAAATCAATGTTAGATCAATCTAAAGATAAAGAAAGTTTAATTAAACAATTGTTGACGACACGACTTGGTAATGATGAAGCAGATCGTATTGCTAAAAAATTGTTAAGCCAAAACTTGTCGAATTCTCAAATCGTAGAACAATTAAAACGTCATTTCAATAGTCAAGGAACAGCTACAGCTGATGATATATTGAATGGTGTGATTAATGATGCTAAAGACAAAAGACAAGCGATTGAAACAATATTACAAACCCGTATCAATAAAGACAAAGCTAAAATTATCGCCGATGTTATTGCGCGTGTACAAAAGGACAAATCAGATATCATGGATCTCATTCACTCTGCGATTGAAGGCAAGGCAAATGATTTATTAGATATAGAAAAACGAGCAAAACAAGCTAAGAAAGATTTAGAATATATTTTAGATCCTATAAAGAATAGACCATCCTTGTTAGATCGTATTAACAAAGGTGTCGGTGATTCTAATTCAATATTTGATAGACCAAGTTTACTTGATAAACTTCACTCAAGAGGATCTATTCTTGATAAATTAGATCATTCGGCACCGGAGAATGGATTATCTTTAGATAATAAAGGTGGCCTTTTAAGTGATTTATTTGACGACGATGGTAATATCTCATTACCAGCGACAGGTGAAGTCATCAAACAACATTGGATACCAGTGGCTGTTGTACTCATGTCATTAGGTGGAGCGCTCATCTTTATGGCGCGTAGAAAAAAACACCAAAATTAATTTAAAAATTATATATAGTAATAGGCATCATCAATCTTATGTGTAGTTAAACTATTTCACAGTTAGTGATTGAGTTGGTGCAACGCTTACTCAAAGTTTATAACAAGAGTCAGTATAAAAGAGTAGGACTAAGAATTTAAAATCAATTCTGTCCTACTCTTTTTTGACATGCAATAATGATTGATATATATAATGAATAATATACTTTTAGAAATCACTTGAGTAAATTATAAAAATGGACTTTTCAATGTAAAGTTACTCTAATATAGTTATTGAATATAAATAAGCACAAAGATGTATTATAAATTTGAATACATCTATGTGCTATTATTTTGTGGATGGTACCTCAAATAATTTTAAATTTTTACTATTTACCTTTAATGTAATCTAAATCTTGAGCATCTTCTGCATCAATAGTTCTGAATGAAATGACACCTAATCCTTTAACATTTGATTCAGAAATAACAATTGAACCGTCGTCATTAACTTTTTCAACGAAAGCAACATGACCATACTGTGTATCAGCACCTAATTGTCCAGCTTCAAACACAACTGCAGTATGATTTTTAGGTGTGTGCGTTACCGTATAGCCTTCACTTTCAGCACGATTATTCCAATTATGAGCATCACCTAAGTCACCAGAAATGGATGCATCAAATTGATTCATACGGTGGTACACATACCAAGTACATTGGCCATGTGGGTAAGGTGATGTACCGGAAGTTTCAGTAAATGGTTTGAAGTCATTACCAGAGACATCCGTACCTATTGATTTGTTGTATTTCTTCATGTTAGGCATTTTTTCTTTGTCAAAAGATGTTAAATGATAATGTTTAATAATACTATTTAATTTTTTAGAATAATTAGGATCTGTGGCGTATGAGCGTGACAGATGTGAAGTAGCATCTTTATATGATAGAGCTTCACTCTTCCAAGTTGGTTTATAAATTGACGGATTACCATCGATACCATGTTTGATTAAATCTGCATAATCTTCAAGAGATTGTTTAGTACTTGGGTATTTACGGAAACCTGCTTGGATACTGAACATATGATTACTGCTATCAGCTTCTAAAGTATTAAAAGTTACAGATTGTCCTTTGTAGTCACCTTTGATTCCAAACAAGTTATGATTTGGTGATTGTGCAAGTGAACTTTTTCCAGAGTCAGATTCTAAAATAGCTTGAGCAATCATAACTGATGCATATATATCTTGGTCTTTTCCAATCTGATGCGCATCTTTAGCAATTGATTGAATGAAATCACGTGTGTCTTGACTGTCAACAACATTAAATGAATCAGAAGATAAGTCGCCATTGTCTAATTCAGGTAGTTGTTGGAAAAGACTTGTTGAACGTGTATTTGAGCGTTTAATGTCATCCTCAAATGATTGTGCAGGTTTTGATTGATGTTTTAATTCATCATCTGTTGGTAATTGTGGATTTTTGTCGGCATTATCACTTTGAGATGTTTTAGTGTGACTTGTATTCTTGCTCTTATTGTAATCTTTTTCTGTTTTCTTAGCGTCCTGACTATATTCATCTAATATAGAGTCTAATGCTGAATCTGTAATACTAGAATATTTCTTGTTATGTTCTGAGCTATCATCATTCGCTTGAGTTTGTTGTTGCTCAGAAGAAGATTGATTTTTGTTTGTATCTACGTCTTCGCCTTCTTGATCTTCTTTATCCATTTCTCCAAGTAAATCACTGACGTCAGAATCGGCTTGATGGTTAGTTGTCTTTTCTTTTTCATCGTTTGATGATTCTTGATCTTGTTTAGCAGACGACTGTGATGGTTCTTGATGTTGTGATGGTTGTTTTGCCTGATCTGCTTGGTCTACTTGATCTTTTTCGTCATTAGAAGAATGGCTTGTCTTTTGTGGCTGTTCGTAATCTGTTATATCAGAATCAAAATCAAATAAATTTTGGATGAGTGACGTTAAACTAAAACTGTCTTCGTATTTATTCGGTTCCCAGTATTTAGAAAAATCTACTGACTGAGACTTAAAATTATCATAAAGTTGATCAACTAAATTATCATCTTTCATTTTATAGTTACGATGTGTTGAGTCAGCTGATAATGGTTTATTAGAGTCTTTGTCCTTGCTGTCAGAAGTGCTTTTTTTATCATCAGAATCGTGTTTAGAATCATCGTTGTTAAATTCATCTTTTTCAGATTGTTTTGATGTTTCTTTTTGTGATTGATGTTGTTCCATTTTATCTGAATTTGTATTTTTATTAGATGAATCTTCAGCAAAAGCTGTTTGTGTAGCGAAGGTTGGCGTGATAAGCGCCGTCGATAGTAAATATACTAAAAATTTATTTTTCTTCATCTTATGTGTGCTCCCTTAAAAATTATTTTTAGTTATTGTCATAACAAATGAGAATTTGATATAATTTATCTTATGGTTTATATAGTTGACAAGTATCAACAAAAATGAATTACGCCTTAATACAAATATTATACTAATCAACATTAGAAAAATAAATCCATTTAATCAAATTTTAATATAATATGTGTATCATCTTTACGTAAGCAAAAAAATATGCACATTTAAGTAATCATCTGTACGGAAATGTATTACAATAAAAAAGAATAATGATAATTAGGAGTGTGAAAATGAAAAACGCACTAAAACTTTTTATCACGGATTTAAAAAGAGTTGCTAAAACACCAGGTGTATGGGTCATCTTAGCTGGTTTAGCAATTCTTCCTTCATTCTATGCATGGTTTAACCTCTGGGCTATGTGGGATCCGTATGGTCATACAGGACATATCAAAGTTGCCGTAGTGAATGAAGACCAAGGTGAAAAAGTTCGTGGTAAGAATATTAATGTAGGAAATAAAATGGTCAAAACTTTAAAAAAGAATGATAGTTTTGACTGGCAATTTGTGAGTAGAGAAAAAGCCGACCATGAAATTAAGATGGGAAAATATTATGCAGGTATTTACATACCGAAGAAATTTACACATGAAATCACTGGTACTTTAAGAAAACATCCTCAAAAGGCGGATATAGATTTTAAAGTAAATCAGAAGATTAATGCCGTAGCAGCTAAGTTAACCGATACGGGATCGTCGTTTGTGATTGATAAAGCAAATAAACAATTTAACAAAACCGTAGCAACCGCTTTACTTTCTGAAGCTAATAAAGTCGGACTATCAATTGAAGATAATGTACCTACAATCAATAAAATTAAGAGTGCTGTATATCAAGCTAATAATTCATTGCCTAAAATTAATCAATTTGCAGACAAGATTATTGAACTAAATAAACATCAAGACGATTTGGATGCTTATGCTAATCAATTTAGAAGTTTAGGAAAGTATAAAGGGAATGTATTAGACGCTCAAGAAAAACTTAATGCTGTTAATTCGTCTATTCCGGCGCTTAATGAAAGGGCTAAATTGATACTTGCACTTGATAGCTACATGCCTAATATTGAAAGAATTTTAAATGTTGCTGCTAATGACGTTCCAGCACAATTTCCTAGAATCAATAGGGGTGTCGATATTGCAAGTGAAGGTATTGATGCAGCGAGTGGTCAGTTAAATGATGCAAAAGGTTATTTGACTCAAGCTAAAGCGAGAGTGGGAGACTATCAAGAAGCAGCTGGCCGCGCTCAAGATGTGAACAACCAAGCAAATCAAAATCTAAGAAATCAAACATCAACTACACCCCAAAGCGCTATAAAGTCATCGCATTCGGAAGGGAAGAGTCATTCAAGTATTAAAACAGTACCTGTGAGTCAATCAGGTGAGAATCAACCCGTTTATGGTGATAACATTTTATCTAACAGTGATGTAAAATCAATGAATACAGCTTTAACAGAAGCTTTATTATCATTATCTAATCAAACAGATCAACAAGCACAAGCTACCCAACAAGACATTAAGTCATTAAAAAATATAGCATATGGTGTTATCGCTTCAGATAAACCATCAGAGTTTAAAGAACCATTAAAAAATATAAAATCACGCTTAGAAAACGCATCTAAGTATAATCAACAATTTATAGATATCTTGTCAGAGTTGGAAAAAAGTGAACATGTTGATCTATCTAATGAAATTAAGCAAGTGAAAGAAGCAAACAATAGCATTAATGATAATTTAAAAAGTACTAATCAATTAATAGATGCATTGTCAAATGGTAGCTCCGGACAATTAGAAGCAGTCAATGTATTACGTGACTTACCTAACTTAAATAAAAGGTTAGATACATTACGAAATTACATTAAAAAAGAACTTAATCGTAATTTACTAGCTGTTTCTAATGAGATTACTGATCAACTTAATAAAGGTCAAAATACATTATCGACAATCCAATCTAAATTAAATACTATTAACCGAGTGATTAACGCTGGTCAAGATATTTTAAATAGCGGTAAAAAGAGAATTGATACGATTCAAACTGCATTGCCAGCAATCGAAAACGCATATATAAATGCAATGCGAACTGCACAAGCTTACTTCCCAACAGCTAAAAAAGATGTCGCGAAAGCTGCAGACTTTGTACGTAATGACTTGCCTGGATTAGAGAGAGAATTAGCTAATGTAACACAGTCTGTAAACCAAAAAATACCATCTTTATTTAGTCGTTATGATAATGCTGTAGATTTATTAAACGAGAAACAGCCTCAAGCAAAAGAAGCACTTGCTTCGCTTGCCGATTTCTCAGAAAATAAATTGCCAGATGTTGAGAAAGACTTGAAAAAAGCAAATAAAATCTTCAAAAAGTTAGATAAAGATGATGCTGTAGATAAGCTAATAGATACATTGAAAAATGATTTGAAGAAACAGGCAGATATTGTTGCTAACCCTATTAATAAAAAAACGACAGATGTGTTCCCAGTAAAAGACTATGGTTCTGGTATGACGCCGTTCTATACTGCATTGTCTATTTGGGTTGGAGGATTATTAATGGTCAGCTTATTATCTGTAGATAACAAACATGAACACTTACAACCTATTATGACGAAGAGACAAGTGTATCTTGGTAAATCTGGTTTCTTTTTCTTATTAGGTATCATACAGGCATTAATAGTATCTATCGGTGATTTAGTTATCCTTAAAGCATCGATAGAATCACCGATATTATTTGTCTCTATTGCCGTGTTTAGTTCTCTCGTATTTAATTCGATTATTTACACATCTGTATCATTGTTAGGTAACCCTGGTAAGGCTGTTGCTATTATCTTACTTGTGTTACAAATTGCTGGTGGAGGAGGTACATTCCCAATTCAAACAACGCCAGAATTCTTCCAAGCGATATCTCCATATTTACCATTCACGTATTCTATCGACGCATTACGTGAAACAGTTGGAGGTATAGTTCCAGAGATACTGATTACGAAAGTGATCATTTTAGGTTTATTCGGAATCGGATTCATGGTTGTAGGTTATTGCTTGAAACCTGTGACTGACCCTATTATCCGTAAAATTGCTGAAAAAGCTGATGAAAGTAAAGTAACTGAATAAGGATCAACGATTTTACTTAATTAATGTTAGAACAGTACGATTTAAAATGATACTTACAGGAAAACATGTTGTATTGTTCTTATCTTAGAAAGATAAATTAAAAAACGGTTATTCACCTTAACAAAAGGTGGATAACCGTTTTTGTTTATCCTAAATTTAACAGTGACAGATTTTATTGCTATAGAAACAGGCACTGTTGTAATTATCGATGCTTCTCTTATATGAAAGAAAAATATATGATTAAGTCAGTTCAAGCAACATGATGTTTTATTCAATTGATTTAAATTAAAAATTGATGCAACCCGTTTATTTAATATGCCTCATCTTTACTAAAACTGACTATTAAATCCATATTACCAACAAATTTAATATATTGATCTTCAGAAGTTAAAATAAAATGATCGCCCTTATCGATTTTATATACTTTGTTATTGATTGAAACTTGCCCGTGGCCGTTAATCATTGACACTAGGCAATAAGTGTGTGGTTTTTGAAAATCTAATATGTCTTTGATAGACCATTCTTCAACCGTAAAGAAATGATTGGCAACAAATTGAGTGTGACAATTGCCATTTATCATTTCAGTCTTAGGTGTTGTATTAGGTTCAGTTGTAGTGATATCAATAACATCTTTACTTTGGTTTAAATGTAATTCACGCGTATGACCATTTTTATCTTTTCTGTCATAATCGTATATACGATATGTTGTATCTGAAGATTGTTGAGTTTCCAAAATGAGGATTCCGGAACCAATAGCATGAACTGTACCGGCTGGTACATAAAAGAAATCACCCGGTTTAACAGGTACATGTTTAAATAAATAGTCGAATTGATGATGATCAATCATATGTTCAAGTTCATTTTTACTTGTAGCATTAACACCATAGATTATTTCAGCACCAGGTTGAGCGTCTAAAATATACCAACATTCAGTTTTACCGTATTCGCCTTCATGTTTAAGCGCATATTCATCATCAGGATGTACTTGTACTGACAAACAATCATGTGCATCTAAAATTTTAGTGAGAAGTGGAAAATCTTTACGTGAGTCATTTCCGAAAAGTGCTTTATCTTCGTCCCAAACTTGTTTTAAAGATTTCCCCTTATGTTTTCCGTTGAGAATTGTGTTAGGACCGTTTTTATGTGCGGAAATTGCCCAGCATTCGCCGGTAGAATTATTCGGAATATCGTAGCCAAATTGAGTGAGATTGGTGCCACCCCATAAACGTTCTTGAAATACGGGTTGAAGAAAAAGTACCATTTGTCATACGCTCCTTTATATCTCTTTTAAAATATTAAATATTTCATCACGACTTTGAGCATGAATTAACTCATCACGCGTATTATCTTTCATGAGCGTTCGTGATAACCGTTGTAGCAGTTTTAAATGTGTATCGTTATTATCATTGGGAACTGCAATAAGAAAAATGAGCTGAGGATTTGATTCATCTAGACTTTCCCACTCTACACCTGCTTTATGATTTAATACAGCGACGATAGGACGTTTAACTGCATGAGATTTAGCATGTGGTATTGCAACGTTCATTCCGATAGCAGTTGTTGACTCAGCCTCTCGTTTAAGGATTGCGGTTCTTACCTCTTCTATATTCGTAATGTAATGACGATGGCATAACTTAGTAAGTAATCTATCAATAGCTTGATCTCTTGTCATTGGTTCCTTGGTAATTTCAATGAGTGATTTATCGAACACCATATGATGTGAGAGTTGTTTGCTGTGATTAATAGATTGGTCATCAGAAAATACATTTTCAGTTCCAACAGAAGTATCATTTCCATTATTGCTTTTTGCTATAGCAGGGGTGTGACGCTTAAATAACAAGACTGTGAACATGGTTACTAAGCTTCCAACGACAACAGCTATAAAGAACCATAAAATATTACTTATTCCACCTAGTACAGCGACAATAGGACCTCCATGAGCAACTTTATCACCGACACCTCCAACCGCCGCTATTACTGAAGCAATCATCGCGCCAATCATATTGGCTGGAATGATTCTTAGAGGATCTTGTGCAGCAAAAGGGATTGCCCCTTCAGTAATACCAAATAATCCCATCGTAAATGATGCCTTACCCATTTCTTGTTCTGCTTTATTGAATTGGTGTTTACGAACAAATGTAGCTAAACCTAAACCAATCGGTGGTGTACATACTGCTACAGCAACCATTCCCATCACAGTGTAGTTGCCTTCAGTAATTAATGCAGAACCGAATAAGAATGCTACTTTGTTTACTGGACCTCCCATATCAAAAGCAATCATCGCGCCAATAATAAGAGCAAGAATAATGATGTTAGCACCTTGCATTCCTTTTAACCATGATGTTAATGCACCAAATATATTTGAAATTGGTGTGCCTATTACAAATATAAAAATGAGACCAACTATTAAAGAAGATAGAATAGGTATAATAATAATAGGCATAATAGGAGCCATAGCTTTAGGAACTTTAATCTGTTTAATCCATTTTGCAATATAGCCCGCTAAGAAACCTGCGACGATACCACCAAGGAAACCGGCTCCTGCTTCACTTCCATATAAACTACCATCAGCAGCAATGGCACCACCAATCATACCTGGAACAAGACCAGGCTTATCAGCAATACTCACCGCGATATAACCAGCAAGGATGGGAACCATGAATTTAAACGATAAACTACCAATATTTTCAATAGATTTCCAAAATGAATCTTCGGTGATAACTAATCCTTTTGGAGTGGTGTGTCCTCCAAGAGTTAAGGCAATAGCTATGAGTAAACCGCCAACGACGATAAATGGAACCATGAAGGAAACACCATTCATTAAATGCTGATATACCATTTGAATATTACTTTTATGAGGTTCTTCCTGGTCTCTAGATATATTTGAAGAAATATTTTGATCATGGTAAATTTGTGCATCTTGGTCAATCACACGTTGTATTAATTCCTTGGGTCTATGAATACCTTCACGTACACTTTCATTGATGAGAGGTTTACCATTAAACCTTGATAAATCTACCTGTCTATCGGCAGCAATGATGATTCCATCAGCTTCTTTGATTTCTTTAGAAGTGAGCACATTTTCTGCTCCGACGCCTCCTTGAGTTTCAACCTTAATATCAACGCCCATATCTTTTGCTGCTTGTTCTAATTTTTCTTGAGCCATATATGTATGAGCAATTCCATTTGGACATGATGTAATTGCAAGTATTTTCATAGTATGCACGCTCCTTTTCCTAACAATAATTGTAAACGCATACATTTAAGCATAAAAAAGAATAATTGCCGTCAATAGTGGCAATTATTCTTTAAAACGTGCATACAAAGTGTTTTTTAGTTGTAAATCATCTAAAAGACATAATTGATGGATGTCATCTTCTTCTAATTGAGCAATTGTTTGTATAATTTTACGGTTAATATTTAAATCTTTTTTACTCATTGCTAAAAAGAAAACAAGTTTAACTTCATGTTGTTTCCATGTTATAGGTTGAGAAGGTTTAAATATAATCATGTGTGATTTCAGTACTTTTTCAGGGTTGCCGTGTGGGAGTGCTATCCCTTTACCTATATATGTTGAAGATTGTTTTTCGCGATCTATGGCACTTTCTATATAGCCATCTAGAGTTGCATGATGATAATCTAAAATTTCTTTGGATTTCTCAAAAATTGGAAGAATGTGATTTGAATGATTCATTTTGAAATTGGACTCAACACTCAACTGAATTTTTGATAATATATCATCTTTTGATAATGGGTTTTGCATGTCTTTTACAAAGAATTCGATTTTTTTAGCATCTTCATCTGAAAATAAAGGTGATACTTGTATGACTTTAGGTATTTGTAAAAGTTGACTTGTATCAAAGTCGTGAGTAGTAATTAATAAGTCAATCCCTTCAAAATGATAGTTGTTAATATCTTCAAGTTTTAATGTATCTACGATCTGTATTGCATGATTAAGTTGTTTGATTTTCTCAGCAAGCAACGTTGAAATGCCTAAGCCATAATAACAAGCAATTACAACATGAATATGTGATGACTTATGGCGTTCGATAGAAGACTGAAAATGTATAGTTAAAAAGGCAATCTCATCTTCGCTTAATTGGATATTGGTATCTTGTGATAATTGTCGAATACTATCATATAGTGTATTAAAGACAAAGGGATATAGTCGTTTGATTTGACTTGTTAATGAATTATTTAGATAAACATGACTCATTAATCGCAAATATGTACGACTAAAGTGGACGTTCATATTATCTTTTAAAATTGTATCTTGTGAAAAGGGAAAACCAATATGTTGCTCCATTAATTCAATGAGTCGATCGATATAACTTTGAATAAATAGTTGTTGGATCCCTAAATCAAACTTATTGAAATGGTAGCTAATAAAAAAGGAAAAGCATTCACTTGTTTTATTGTTAAGTTGATATCCAAGGGTTTCATTGATATCTTTTATACACTTTTTCGCAATAGTTAAAGATTCTGTATCAGTGCTCCAATCTTCTTCCTCTGGTTGAGAATGTTTGATAATTAAAATTAGATGCACAAGTAATTGTTGTATTTTATTTTCAGAAGTTGATAATTGATGATTATCTATATGCTTTGAGATAATTTGTTTTATTTTTCTAGTATGGGCTTGAGGTAACTCTTGTAAAATAAGGTTTTCAACTTTAAAGTCATCGTCTGTAAGTTGATTGATATGAAGTACAGCATTACTGATACTCGTTGTACTCGCATCGATCATGATACCTTGCTTCTTTTTTATTGATAAATAAATATCAAATTTTATAGCCCACGTTTGTATACGTGTTACATAATCAATCACTTTTGATTTTGTTAAATGGTAAGTTGAAGATAGCTCTTTGATAGTGAATGTATGCTTTTCCATAAATAACCTATAAGCAATTGTGATAAGCAATTTATTCTCTTTTACAATAACTGACTCTAAAGCAGATTGTATCTCATCAGGTGTATAAAGACATGTATTTAGCATATAACCTTTAGATTGTACACTTAAAATTAATTCATTTAGAAATGTAGTATGTATAGTTTTAATATCATTACGTATAGTTCTATTAGATACATTTAACTGTTTGGCAATATCATGGCCACTTATATACGTATCTGTATAATTTAATAACAATTTGATGAGTTTGATTTGTCTATCAATCACGATTAATCACTCTTCTTTATATAAACTTTGAGAAAACGCTTTAATAATTTACTTTAATTCTATTATTAAAATTGAGCACAATCAATATGAGGGAAGATGATGAAGTATTAGAATAAATGATTTTATCAGAGAAATAGAGGGCTAAAATGATAAATTCTAAAAAGGCTATAGAATTAGTATTTTAAGATGAATAGTATAGTCACTTGTTCAACTTAATTAGCATCTACAAATACAATAAAACAAGGCAAGGACACGAATATATCCCAGCCTTGTTTTATTGTATTTAGAAACAATGAGGTTTCATATGCTATTTTGAATTAAACAAATTTTAAAACTTGGTCAACGATTTTTGCAACTGTATCTGCAATACCGAATCCCATGTCTACCCAATCTTGTTTTACGTGTAAACCAGCGTTTACAGCGTTATGTAATGATTCAACGATACCTGACATAATATAATCCTCCCTTGTTGTTGTTTGTGATACGCTTACATAATTATTTCTAACATACACATAGATATATGTAAATGGAGTTGAGAAATTTTAACAAATTCTTTAAAAACAAAATAAAATTGAGGGCTATGAATTCGAAATATTGTGACTTCTTATAATTTGATTTATTGCAATAGATAAACATTGAAAATTTAAATGTTAATAAAATTGTGCATTTATTCACAATATATTCACATCAAATTGCGTAAATTATGATAATTTAAATATATAATCTTAAGAAATATTGAGGAGTGGTTTTGTTGAGTAACTCAAAAAAAGTAGCCGTTGTCACAGGTGCAGCACAAGGTATTGGCTTAAAAATTGCTGAGCGTCTATTTGAAGATGGATATAGCATCGCGCTTGTAGACTTTAATGAAGCGGTAGCTAAAGAGTCAGCTGAAAAATTATCAAAAGAAGGGCAAGAGGCAGTTGCTTTTAAAGCAGACGTTTCAAATCGCGATCAAGTATTTAGTGTGTTAAATCAAGTCGTTGAACACTTTGGCGATTTAAATGTCCTAGTTAATAATGCTGGTCTTGGACCAATGACACCAATTGAATCAGTAACACCTGAACAATTTAATCAAGTTGTAGGTGTTAACGTAGGTGGTGTATTCTGGGGTATCCAAGCTGCAATTGAACAATTTGATAAATTAGGACATGGCGGTAAAATTATCAATGCCACATCTCAAGCAGGTGTTGAAGGTAATGCAGGCTTATCTCTATACAGCAGTACTAAGTTTGCTGTTAGAGGATTGACTCAAGTAGCAGCACGTGATTTAGCTGAGAAAAATATTACAGTCAATGCATTTGCACCTGGTATTGTTGAAACACCAATGATGAAAGGTATCGCTGAAAAACTTGCTGAAGAAAACAACCAACCAATGGAATGGGGTTGGAAACAATTTACAGATCAAATTGCCTTAAAACGCTTATCTAAACCTGAAGATGTAGCTAATGTAGTAAGCTTCTTAGCAGGTAGCGATTCAGATTATATTACTGGCCAAACAATCATCGTTGACGGTGGTATGAGATTCCACTAAGATAAATATCAATGAGATATAAAAAAATTGAGTAAAGTTAATTCTAGAGAATTTAACATTTCTAGAATTAACTTTTTTAAGTATAAAATATAACAATCTTCCATCCTGTAAAAATAACTTAAGCTATTTAAGGTGCTTTAACTTATTAGAAAATGGTCAATATTTATTACAACAGGTATACGCTCAGAAAAATAGTTACTCTCAAATCTAGAAATGATATGAAATCTAGCAATTGCAATTATTAGATAATCTTTAGGTGAACAAAGATTGATACTTTGATTTGTTCATTGCTTTATCATTTAAACAAACATAATGATTTTAATTTTTATTAATATACATCTTAGTTAGCACCAACTGCTACTATAGAATTTGATGTGGATTCATCATCGTAAGAATCAATTTTTACCATTAACTGTAAATTTTTTATTTTTAGTATTTTGATATACCCAAAAGCCATTTATTTCAGCTATATCCATATCATTAATTTTTAAATCCGTCATGGTGGAACACCCCATACTCATTAATTTGATTGTTATTTATGTTTGGATCGTTGATTTTTAATTTGTTATTGCTAAATAATAAGTGGAATGTGAAATTATGTGGAATAGATGGCTCTTTTCTTATTTCTTTAGCCATGGATATACTATTTTTTCTAATGATTTTTTCGTCATATTCATCAAGAGTACTGAAAAGTGTAGTTGTTATTTCTGTATTAAGATACGTATCTTTTTTAGACTTTAATTGTTTCATATGCTTTCTAAAATCATCGTTACTTTCTTTAATTAAAGGTTCAAAATGTTTTCTATAATCTCGTAATTTCGTGGAACTAGTAGTAATGTAAAAGTAATTATTTTGATAACCTATATTTTGAGTTTTAGTTATTGCTTCATCGGTGAATCCAGTATAGTGATATTTATCTTCTTTATCTTTGAGGTATTTTTCTAAGTTATCCATTTTTTCCTTATTTGCTCTATACTCAAAACCGCTTAACACAGTTCCTACCATATCACTCATAGTATCTCCATTATCATTGCTTCGCATGGAGCCTTCTTCATGTATTGCTTCCTTATCAAAAAGGATGCTTGCATTAAACACAATGTCATGATCATCGCAATGAACGTAGACTTCGACGCCATCACCACTTCCTACAACATTTGTGGCTTTAACATTAAGGCTAAAATTATCTTTAAAAAATTGTTCGCCAAGTTTTTCGTATTCTTCACGATGTTTTTTCGCGTGTGCGATAGCACTTTTTTCAGCTACTGGTTGGAAACCTTGACCTTTGTATTGACTTGCGGGAATTGATTGTGATGCATAATTTTCTTCTTCATTCATTGTCGAACAACTTCCTAATATTAGTGTTGAAACGATAATTGTGGCGATTATTTTTATCATGATACACCTTTCTTTACTAATATTACATCTTAATTAATATGAAATACATTATTTAAATCAAGCCCAAAAGCTATTTAATTCAGCAATATCTCTATCATTGATTTTACTCATGTTTATGCACTCCATATTCTAATGGGTTATTAGCATCATAAAATGCGCGTGTAGAATTAATTTTTGGCTCACTTAATTGTAAAGTTATGTTTGTGTTTTCAGGTTTTTCTTTGTAATGATATAAATCATCACTTAAGAATAATAAATCTTTCTTAGAGTTATTTTTAGTGAAATCAGATTTAGTACTGAATAATGTTGAAACAACTTCAATTTTGGCTTTGAAATTTGTTGCTTCATTTGCTTTTTTCATGCCTTCTTTGAAATTCTTAGAATCTTTTTTTATTAAAGGTTCATAATATTTTCTATAATTATTAATATTAGTAACGTTACCTGCTAAATAATAATACTCATTTTGATATCCAACATTCTGTGTCTTATGTATTGCTTCTTTAGTAAAACCGGTATATTGATATTTTTCTTCATTGTCTTTAAAGAACTTTGTTAAGTTATCATATTTTTCTTTTTGTGCTTTATATTCAAAACCACTTAACACCGTTCCAACCATATTACTCATGGTATCTCCGTTATCATTGCTTCGCATGGAGCCTTCTTCATGTATTGCTTCCTTATCAAAAGGGATGCTTGCATTAAACACAATGTCATGATCATCGCAATGAACGTAGACTTCGACGCCATCACCACTTCCTACAACATTTGTGGCTTTAACATTAAGGCTAAAATTATCTTTAAAAAATTGTTCGCCAAGTTTTTCGTATTCTTCACGATGTTTTTTCGCATGTGCGATAGCACTTTTTTCAGCTACTGGTTGGAAACCTTGACCTTTGTATTGACTTGCGGGAACTTCTTCAGGAATTGATTGTGATGAATGTTTTGCTTCTTTATGCACTGTGGAACATCCTCCAATTAATAATGTTGAAACGATAATGGTAGATATCAGTTTTCTCATGATACACCTCAATATAAGATTAGTTACTTTAGTTTTAACTTAATTTATAAATTATATAAATGGAATTTATAAAAGTGTTGAACAAATATAACATTTTTCACATATTAGATATATTGATTTTATAGCAATTTCAAACATATTCGAATAAAAAAATAAAAAGCTTACACAATGTAATTTGATACATGCATAAGCTTTGTCATATGATTAACGATTTTTATTTTGATTACCATTTGTTCCATGATTTTGATTGTTGGAATTATTATTTGAGTTGCCATTTTGTTGTGAATCAGATTGATTATTATGTTGTGACGACTGTTGTGGTGTTGATTGTGCTGGTTGATGATCTGATTGATTAGTTTTGTTCTGATTCGGTTTCTGTTTGTTATTTTCTGAAGAGTTATTTTTATTTGAACCAGACTGTTGATTATTATTTGGGTATTGATGGTAGTTAGGTTGTTGTGCTGGTTGTTCAGTACCTGATTGATTATCGTTGTTATAGTCATTATTTGTTGGTTGAGTTTGGTCTTGGTGTTGATTAGTATCACGATTTTGATTTGAAGTATCATTTTGTTTGTTTTTGCGATTGTGTTCTATTTTTTTATCATTCTTATTAGAATTAGTATGGTGGTTAATAGCTGCATATAATGAAAAGCCTAATGCACATATAAGAATGATTACCACTATTGTAGCTAAAAATTTTTTCAAAGCGTATATCCTCCATCCTTTTTATCAATTATATTTTATTATAATCCTTTTTTTATTGTAAGTAGAATTATTCTATAAGTTACAAAAGAAATTCTATATTTATTCTTCTATTAGTAATATATTACAAGCTAGAATTATCGTTTAACGTCTAAGCATGATGTCATGATTGAACCATTATGCTTGTTATAATCATTTAATATAAAATATGACTTTAACAATGAATGGTATATAAGTATTGTAAGGTAAACAATATAGATAAATGAGATACATTATAGAATAAAAGTTATACTTACATTGTTAAATTAAAAGTTTTACAAATTAAGAAAGGTGGAATAACGATGAGCGTATTATCTAATGAAGAAAGAGTTAAAATCTTATCCGATATAGTCTCAATAAAAACTGTAAATAGCAATGAATTAGAGGTTGCACATTATTTTAAAAGACTATTTAGTCAGTATGGAATTCGTTCACATATTGATACAGTTACAGATGGTCGAGCAAATTTAATAGCAACTGTTGGTTCAAGTCAACCAGTTATAGGAATATCTGGTCATATGGATGTAGTATCTGAGGGGAATCATGATGATTGGACGTATGATCCTTTTACACTCACAGAGAATCAAGGATATTTATATGGTAGAGGTGCTGCGGATATGAAATCTGGATTAGCAGCTTTAGCCATTGCTCTTATTGAAATTAAAGAAAGTGGTAAGTTAACACAGGGAACTATTAAATTCATGGCAACAGTGGGTGAAGAAATGGAACAATCAGGTTCGCAACAGTTGTTTGAAAAAGGATATGCTGATGATTTAGATGCCTTACTCATAGCAGAACCATCATTTCCTAGTTTGGTGTATGCACATAAAGGTTCAATGGATTTTAGAATTAAATCTAAGGGACGTGCATCACACAGTTCAATACCATTTTTAGGACAAAATGCTATTAAACCATTATTAGAGTTTATTCAAAATATAAATCAAGAATATGAAAAAATTATGCAAACAGTAAAAGGTGAGTCCTTAGATTTTTCAAATATGATTAATAAATTAGAGAATCAATTACCTAGCCATATAACAAAGGAAAAGGCACAAGAGCTTATTCAAGGACTTGTTATGACTAATAGTATTGTTCAAGGGGGAACACAAGTTAATTCAGTACCTGATTTTGCAACAGCTGAATTTAATGTACGCACAATACCAGAATATAATAATAACAAAGTTAAAGCGCTATTTAATGAATATATAGAGCAAGCAAATCACAATGGTGCTAGTTTGACTCAAGAACTTTATCTTGATTTAGAACCTGTAGTAACAACAGGTCAAAATCGCTTGGTAGAGCTAGGGTTTGATATTGCAAAAAGCCATTTTTCTAACGAAAGAGATTTAATCATTACTCCTACTGTAGCAGTTACTGATGCTTCCAACTTATTAAAAGGAAAAGATGAAAATTTTCCATTTTTAATGTTTGGCCCAGGAAATGGACCTCATCAAATAAATGAGTGCGTAGAAAAAGCCAATTATTTAGAATTTGTGGAATACTATATAGAGTTTATCACTTCATATTTAAATGAAGAGAATGAGTAATAAAGATGTGACGTTACACTCTCCAAGTAGAATTTAAAATATTCAACTTGGAGGGTGTTTTTAATATAACATCGTAAAACTAAACAGTATTTAAAAAATACGCCGTACCATATTGTTCTAGAATTGTTGATTCTTCAGAAAGTGACGACTTTTTAAATCTATTTCTCAAAATATAGCATTTGAAGTGAAACGTTTTAACTATTTGATATAAAAATTAATTTTATTTCATTTTAATTAACTTGAGTGTATTATAACATTAATTCTAAATTTAAACTTTAACATAATTTTTTTAAGTATTGTACAAATTATTTATACAAAAAAATTATAAGTGATGATTATGTGAATTAAATGAAATTTTCATTTACTTTTCAGAAAATTTTAATTACTATTATATAGTAAGTTGTTTTTCATTAATTTATAGGAGGTAATAAAATGAAGAATTTTTCTAAATTCGCACTTACAAGTATTGCCGCATTAACTGTGGCAAGTCCTTTAGTCAATACGGAGGTTGACGCTAAGGATAAAGTATCAGCAACTCAAAACATCGATGCGAAAGTAACCCAAGAATCTCAAGCAACTAACGCATTGAAAGAGTTACCAAAATCTGAAAATATAAAAAAGCATTACAAAGATTATAAGGTCACTGATACTGAAAAAGATAACAAAGGATTTACGCATTACACATTGCAACCGAAAGTGGGCAACACGTATGCACCAGACAAAGAAGTAAAAGTTCATACGAATAAAGAGGGTAAGGTAGTTCTTGTCAATGGTGATACTGATGCTAAGAAAGTTCAACCTACGAATAAGGTAGCGATAAGTAAAGAAAGTGCCACAGATAAAGCTTTCGAAGCAATAAAAATTGACCGTCAAAAAGCTAAAAACTTAAAAAGTGATGTCATCAAAACCAATAAAGTTGAGATTGATGGAGAAAAAAATAAATATGTTTATAACATAGAAATTATTACAACTTCACCAAAAATCTCTCATTGGAATGTGAAAATTGACGCTGAAACTGGTCAAGTGGTTGATAAATTAAATATGATCAAAGAAGCAGCTACTACAGGTACAGGTAAAGGTGTACTAGGTGACACGAAACAAATTAATATTAATAGTGTCAGCGGTGGTTATACACTACAAGATTTAACTCAACAAGGTACACTTTCAGCTTACAATTACGATGCGAATACTGGTCAAGCTTACTTAATGCAAGATAAAGATAAAAATTTTGTTGATGATGAACAACGTGCAGGTGTAGATGCAAATTATTATGCTAAAGAAACGTATGACTATTATAAAAATACTTTCGGCCGAGAATCATATGATAATCAAGGTAGCCCAATTATTTCAATCGCACATGTAAATAACTTCCAAGGTCAAGATAACAGAAACAATGCAGCTTGGATTGGTGATAAAATGATTTACGGTGACGGTGATGGACGTACATTTACAGCGTTGTCTGGTGCAAATGATGTTGTTGCACATGAAATTACACATGGTGTAACACAGCAAACTGCTAATCTTGTTTACCGTTCTCAATCAGGTGCATTAAATGAAAGTTTTTCAGATGTATTTGGTTACTTCATTGATGATGAAGATTTCTTAATGGGTGAAGATGTTTACACACCTGGTGTAGGCGGAGATGCCTTAAGAAGTATGTCTAATCCAGAGCGTTTTGGACAACCATCTCATATGAATGATTTTGTTTATACAAATTCTGATAACGGAGGCGTACATACGAATTCAGGTATTCCGAACAAAGCAGCTTACAACACAATTCGTAGTATTGGTAAACAACGTTCTGAACAAATTTATTATAGAGCGTTAACTGTTTATTTAACTTCAAATTCTGATTTCCAAGATGCCAAAGCATCATTACAACAAGCAGCATTTGATTTATATGGCGACGGTATTGCTCAACAAGTAGGTCAAGCATGGGACAGTGTTGGCGTGTAGGCGAACCGTTTTAAAATAAAAATATGTTAACAAGTATCTAAAAATGAATTTTTAAGAGCCTTAACAAAGAAGAAGTAATGTTAAATATTTACAATTTTTAAAGCCTTAATCGAAATGAGTGTTGACTTAATTTCGACTCAGCCTGAGACAAACTTAACTGTCTCAGGTTTTTTATTTCATCATAATAGTGAACTAAAATCTTCAGGAATTTTTAAACTAATACAAAGCCGCTTACTTTACCTTGAGGTAAGACTACGGTTTGTCTAGCGTAAGTGTGACTGCATAGTAATGAGTATAAAAAACCTAATAAGAATAAAAGGGGAAATATAGATAAAATGATAGTTAAATAAACAAATTAATTTTAAATTTGAATGTATGTTTACGTACTTTGTCACAAACGACATAAAAATTCTTATAATTATCAACAATAAAATGATAAAGTATAATTAAATAAAAAGAAATTTTAATTTATAAATTAAAATAAATTAGTTATCTATAGGAGTTGATCATTCAATGAAAAAGAGTAAACGACAAGATTTAGTAACTATGATTGTTAAGCAAAATCACATTTATAAAAAAGCAGATATTATTGATTACATTGATGATCACTTTGGTGTACGTTATAGCATGACTACTATTGCGAGAGATTTAAGAGAACTTCATATTTATCGCCTGCCTGTGAAGGCAAATCAATATGAATACAAATTACTTACGCAACAATCTCAATTAGACTCAAGAGTAAGACTAAATGATTATATAGAAACAGAAATTATTAACACTATGATTAAAGAATCGTATATACTAATAAAGACGACACCAGGATTTGCACAAAGCATAAATTATTATATTGATCAGTTACAACTGAAAGAGATTATAGGAACGATAAGTGGTAATGATACAATTATGATTCTTACACATTCCCAGTCTATAGCTGAATATGTCTATTACAAAATATTTAATCATAATTATTCATAAAAATTTATAAAGTTGTCCATTATAAATATAACCTGGTAAGCGTATACATCGTTTATCAGGTGTTTTTTTAATTCAATAAATATGAGTGTTGTTATTTGACTAAGTATTCAAATTTATGAATAAAAAACTTTTATTCATAAAGATGTAAAGGTTCATATTACTCAAATATTCATTTTTTCAACGAAAGTATGCAATAGTAATGTATATTCAAACACAATTATGTATTGAATAACCAAATGTTGCGAAACTTTTTACATTTAGCATGTGATAATCATCACGAACTAAGTTATTGATCAGTTTTATACTGATAATGTAGCGAAGAAAAGGAGGAAATGAGTATGACAAATGGACCTATTCAAGTTAACAGTGAAATCGGCAAATTAAAGACGGTATTACTTAAAAGACCAGGGAAGGAATTAGAAAACTTAGTGCCTGATTACTTAGATGGATTATTGTTTGATGATATTCCATTTTTAAAGGTAGCTCAACAAGAGCATGATCATTTTGCTCAAGTTCTTCAAGATGAAGGAATAGAAGTGCTTTATTTAGAAAAATTAGCAGCACAAAGTATAGAAGATTCAAATGTCAGAGAGCAATTTATAGATGACGTTTTAGCAGAATCTAGAAAAACTATCCTAGGTCATGAAAAAGAAATAAAAAAACTCTTTTCAACTTTGTCAAATCAAGCATTAATTAATAAGATTATGGCTGGCGTACGCAAAGAAGAAATACAACTTGAATCGACACATCTTGTAGAGTACATGGATGATAAATATCCGTTTTATCTTGACCCAATGCCTAATCTATATTTCACACGTGATCCTCAAGCTTCAATTGGTAGAGGTATGACAGTAAATCGTATGTTTTGGAGAGCGAGACGCAGAGAATCGATTTTCATTTCATATATTTTAAAACATCATCCTAGATTTAAAGATGAGAATATTCCTTTATGGGTGGATCGTGACTGTCCGTTCAACATCGAAGGTGGAGACGAACTGGTGTTATCTAAAGATGTACTTGCAATAGGGATATCTGAACGTACTTCTGCACAAGCAATTGAACGTTTAGCACGACGTATTTTTAAAGATCCGTTATCTACTTTTAAAAAGGTGGTGGCGATTGAGATTCCAACTAGTCGAACATTTATGCACTTAGATACTGTTTGTACAATGATTGATTACGACAAATTCACTACACATTCAGCAATTCTTAAATCAGAAGGAAACATGAATATCTTTATTATCGAATATGATGATAAAGCTGAAGATATCAAAATCCAACATTCTAGTCATCTTAAACAAACATTAGAAGAAGTGCTCGATGTTGATGAAATTACATTAATACCAACTGGAAATGGTGATATCATCGACGGTGCTCGTGAACAATGGAATGATGGTTCGAATACTTTATGCATACGTCCCGGTGTGGTTGTAACTTATGATCGTAATTATGTTTCTAATCAATTGTTACGTGAGCATGGTATCAAAGTTATTGAAATAACTGGAAGTGAACTTGTACGTGGTCGAGGAGGCCCTCGATGTATGAGTCAACCTTTAATAAGAGAAGATCTATAGATATAAGATAGGGTGTTGAATAGATATAGCTTGAACATCACGAAATACATTCACTTATGCTATTAAATTTGATAGCGACTTATAAAATGAAAGGGGCGCATCCCATGAAAAACATCAAGAAACCCTTTGATTTAAAAGGTAAGTCATTGCTAAAAGAGTATGATCTTACAGGTGAAGAATTTGAAGGTCTAATCGATTTTGCTATGACATTAAAAAAATATAAACAACAAGGCACACCACATCGATATTTAGAGGGTAAGAATATTGCTTTACTCTTCGAAAAGACATCTACTCGGACGCGTGCCGCATTTACAGTTGCATCTATTGATCTAGGTGCACACCCTGAATTTTTAGGGAAAAATGATATTCAATTAGGAAAAAAAGAATCTGTTGAGGATACTGCTAAAGTTTTAGGCAGAATGTTTGATGGAATTGAATTTAGAGGTTTTTCCCAAAAAACTGTTGAACAATTGGCCGAATTCTCTGGAGTACCAGTATGGAATGGGTTAACTGATGATTGGCATCCTACACAAATGTTAGCTGATTATATGACAATTAAAGAAAATTTTGGATATTTAAAAGGCATCAACCTAACTTATGTAGGAAACGGACGTAATAATGTTGCACATTCGCTTATGGTGGCGGGTGCGATGCTTGGTGTAAATGTACGTATTTGTACACCCTCATCATTAACACCGAGAGATGTATATTTTAATATTGCTAAAGATCAAGCGTCTAATTATGGAGGTTCAGTTAAGATAACTGATAACATTCATACTGCCGTCAAAGATGCAGATGTTATTTATACTGATGTTTGGGTATCAATGGGTGAAGAAAGTGAATTCGAAACACGTATTCATTTATTGAAAGACTATCAAGTTAATAGAAAAATGCTTAATTTAACCGGTAAAGTAGATACGATATTTTTACATTGTTTACCAGCTTTTCATGATACACAAACAGAATATGGACAGGATATTTTTAAAAAATATGGCTTAACTGAAATGGAAGTGACAGACGAAATCTTTAGAAGTGAGCATTCTAGAGTTTTTGATCAAGCTGAAAATCGAATGCATACGATTAAAGCCGTGATGGCAGCAACTTTAGGCTAGATTTACTACAAGAAAAATAAATAGGGATAAGATCACGTGTATGCTTCATTAAATAAACGAATATTTAATTTTGCAAATTGTGTCACATAATAAAAATAATTTTTTTCAAAATCATGTTGAGAGGATGATATAGAACTTTTGACAATGACTATCAAAGATGTGTCGTTACTCATCTATATCTTTCCGCTATACATCTATATATATGCATATGTATTTTAAAAGGCATATACGTTTTCAATCCCTCCTTCTAAAGGAGAAATGAATATGAATGACACAGGAGATAAAAAATTAAGTCGAACATCATTAATCGGTCTTGTTATAGGTTCGATGATTGGTGGCGGTGCTTTCAATATTCAATCTGATATGGGAGGCCACGCTGGAGGATTAGCAATTATAATTGGATGGTTGATTACTGCTATAGGAATGATTTCATTAGCACTTGTCTTTCAAAACCTAACTAATGAACGATCTGATTTAGATGGTGGTATTTATAGTTATGCTCAAGCAGGTTTTGGTGATTTTATAGGGTTTGCAAGTGCTTGGGGATATTGGTTCTCAGCTTTTTTAGGTAATGTCGCATATGCAACGTTATTAATGTCTTCTATAGGGAACTTCTTTCCAATATTTAAAGGGGGCAACACATTTCCTAGTATCATAGTGGCATCAATATTATTGTGGAGTGTGCACTTTTTAATATTAAAAGGAGTTGAGACGGCTGCTTTAATCAATAGTATTGTCACTATTACAAAATTAATTCCTATCTTATTAGTGATTATATGTATGATTGTAGCCTTTAATTTTAATACATTCAAGATAGGTTTCTTTGGAATGGATGGATATGGATCATTATCATTTCATTTCGCTAATACGATGTCACAAGTTAAAAGTACGATGTTAGTGACAGTTTGGGTATTTATTGGTATTGAAGGTGCTGTTGTATTCTCCGGAAGAGCTAAAAATAAAAAAGATGTTGGAACTGCCACTGTTATCGGACTTATTTCAGTATTGCTCATTTACTTCTTGCTGACTGTATTAGCACAAGGTATTGTAATTCAAAATCATATTTCTAAACTTGAGGCACCATCAATGGCACAAATTTTAGCTTATATTGTTGGTGATTGGGGAGCAACATTTGTCAATATTGGTCTTATTATTTCAGTATTAGGTGCATGGCTAGGTTGGACATTACTTGCCGGAGAGTTGCCTTTTATTGTAGCTAAAGATGGTTTGTTTCCTAAGTGGTTTGCAAAAGAAAATAAAAATGGGGCACCTATGAACGCCTTATTCATTACTAATGTGTTAGTTCAAATATTCCTTATTAGTATGCTGTTTACCAAAAGTGCTTATCATTTTGCATTTTCTCTCGCGGCAAGTGCTATACTTTATCCATACATGTTCAGTGCGTTTTATCAGGTGAAATATACAATAGAACACAAGTTAACTGCAACGCCTAAACAATGGATTATAGGAATTCTAGCATCTATTTATGCAATTTGGCTGGTATACGCGTCAGGTATAGATTACTTGTTACTTACCATGTTGCTCTATATTCCGGGGATTATCGTCTATATTGTTGTTCAGAAAAATAATCAAAAGCGACTTACACAATTTGACTATATTTTCTTCAGTCTTATCGTTATTTTAGCATTGATAGGGTTATTACGATGATGTAATTCATATTTCTAAATGTTATAGATATTGATTAATCATGAGTTAAAAGGGAGTTTAATCGATAAAAATCAAACAAAGAAAATATTTGATATTTAAACTATTGGTATAATAAGAACAGTGGTCCATGGGTATATACAGAATTGTAATAAATTTTAAATCGGAGATATTTTAGCATCCTCTTTGACCATAGTCTAAGGCAGTAAGGAGTTATTTTTATGACTGGAAATCAAATGTTTTGTAGAGAAAATGAACTTGATGAAAGTTTTAAACAATTAGCATCTTATATCAATATTCCTGTAGGCGTATTACTGCCATTTAAAAGTCAATGTTTTGTGAGACATTACAACAAAGGACAAATTGTCTACTATTCGTCTGATGAAACCACGCATATTTATCTACTCTTAAAAGGTAATATTATGAGAGAAAATTTTAATTTGAATGGTGATGTATATCGATATCTGAATAGAGAAAAAGTGCTCTTTCCTTTAAATAACTTATTTCAAGATAAAGTTCCTAATGAAATGTGTACAGCCCTAACAGATTGCGAAATGATTGGAATACCAAGAGATTTAATAGAATATTTATGCAAAAATCACGAAGAGATTTTTGTGAAATTATTCTCCTTATTAAGCGAAACACAGTGTCAACATATTGAATACAATATGGCTTTAACGAGTAAATTAGCTAAAGAACGCGTGACTAAGATTTTACGTTACCTATGTCAAACAGTAGGTTATGATCATGACGAGTTTTATGAAATTAAGCATTTTATGACAATACAGTTATTGAGTGATATGGCAGGAATATCTAGAGAAACGACGAGTCATATCATAAATGAACTTAAAGAAGAGAAAATACTCTTTAAAAACAGTAAAAATTGGTTGGTTAGTAAAGACTTATAATGAGTGCGTATCACTCATACATAATTGAAAATCAGCGATGGTCGGATAGATTTTTATGAAATCATTCACTATCGTTTTTTTATTTCATGATTTATTGTTTTAGAAATACATCATATTTAAAGGTTAGACAATCGATACTGAATCAACTTGTTTAATATAGAGAATAAAATTTTAGTTCCGCATTGGAAAGTATAGAAATTTATATAATCTATAGTCAAAGTTGCGTTTTTTCTATAAATTAATGAAAAGAATAAGTAAAATAATAGATAATACAGTAGAGGAGTGACATATATGGCTTTAATAACAATGAATTACAATTCACCAACGATAGGAATGCATCAAAATTTAACGATTATTTTACCGGAGGATGTAACATTCTTTGATAGTTCAACAACAGCGAAACAATTGCAATCAATGTTGTTATTGCATGGATTGTCTAGCGATGAAACAACTTACATAAGATATACAAGTATCGAGCGTTATGCAAATGAACATCAACTTGCGATTATAATGCCTAACGTCGATCATAGTGGCTATGCAAATATGGTATATGGACATAGTTACTATGATTACATATTAGAAATTTACGAATATGTACATCAAATTTTACCACTATCTAGAAACAGAGAAGATAATTTTATTGCAGGACATTCAATGGGCGGTTATGGAACGATTAAATTTGCGCTAACTCAAAGTGATAAATTTGCTAAAGCTGCACCACTTTCAGCAGTTTTCGAAGCACAACGTTTCATTGACTTGGATTGGACTGATTTTTCCCCTCAATCTATCACAGGCAACAATACTCAAATTAAAGGTACAGAACTCGATACGTACTACTTACTTGATCAAGCCATCGATGCTAATGTAGATATTCCTGAATTGTTTATCATGTGTGGTAAAGAAGACTTTTTATATCATGATAACCTTCAATTTATTGAGACATTAAATAAAAAAGGGGTTTCTTATAAGTTTGAAGATGGTCCAGGAGATCATGATTATGCTTATTGGGATAGAGCTATTAAACGTGCGATTGAGTGGTTTGTCCAGTAATGATACAAAGGGTTGAATTTGGATATTTAGGCGGACATCTTATTAAACGAATATGAAAATGATTGTTACTCGTCTTAGTATTTTCACTTATTGATTTTGTGCGGTGTTACTGTTAATCCAGATGAAAGGTAAGTCAACTATAGTTATTTATTAAAATCGACATGTTCACATATCGTATATTGTTTATTAAAGTGTATAGCGATATGATGAAAATAAATACAAAGGTTTATAGAAGGAGAGAAAGTATTAGAAAATGAAAACAGTATCTAAATATTTTGTATATATGATGATATTAGTTACGTTTTTCATAGTTGTTAGTGGGTGTTCGATTAATCAATCTTTTAGCGATAAACAAAATACAAATAAAACAATACGTGTGGTTGCTGTAGGTGATAATTTAATTCACCCAGTTGTATATAAAGATGCACAAATTACGGGGAATAGTTTTGATTTTAAACCTATGTATCAACCAGTAAAAAAAGACATTCAAAACGCAGATATTTCTTTTGTTAATCAAGAATCACCATTAGGTGGGGATGATAGGCCTTATTCAGGATTTAAAAAC
Source organism: Staphylococcus sp. GW823-FHT05F06 (assembly GCF_058795495.1). NCBI lineage: Bacteria > Bacillati > Bacillota > Bacilli > Caryophanales > Staphylococcaceae > Staphylococcus > Staphylococcus sp. GW823-FHT05F06. The sequence continues at coordinate 45,452 of NZ_JBXAHW010000006.1, forward strand.
TTTAATACACCGAGTAGTATTGCTCAGGATTTAGTAGATACTGGCTTTAATTTTGTAAACGGTGCAAACAATCATGCCTTAGATCAAGGAGAGCAAGGTGTAAGAAATCATATTCATACTTGGAACAAATTTAAAGATCAAGTTTTGTTCACGGGTGTATATGAATCAGAACAAGCACACCGTCAAATTCCTATTAAAACAATTAAAGGTGTGAAAGTTGCTTTATTAAGTTACACATTTGGTACAAACGATCATCAACCAACTCATGATTATACGGTAGATACGTTTGATGAAAATAAAATTAAGCAAGATGTTAAGAAAGCCAAACAACAAAGTGATGTAGTACTTGTTTCAGCACATTGGGGTAATGAAGGTAAGCATCAGCCTAACGCCACTCAAAAAAAATATGCACAAATTTTCGCTGATGCAGGTGTTGATGTAGTTTTAGGTACACATCCTCATGTGATTCAACCAGTAAAATGGGTTGACGGTAGAGAAGGGAATCGTACACTCGTAGCATATTCATTAGGGAATTTCTTGAACGGTCAGTCAACAGGGAATGAAAGTAATGATTTATTAGGACGGATAGATTTTAAAATTAGTAAGAAAGATAAACAGTTTCAAGTTCAAGATGTGAAGTGGAGAAGTATGGTGAATTATTACGAATTAACTCAACACCAAAACCAGTTCCTTAAGTCGAACTTTAAAGTGATGATGCTAGATGACTATAATGACAAAGATGCCACTCATCATGGTCGCAATCAAATGGATAGTTCTTCGATGAGCCCTGCACACTTACGAGATATCACACGTTCAGTTATTGATAAACAATATTTAGACAATCGGAGTTTATAGAGAATTCAAGTAAGCCTCACATTAAAGAATGTGCAGGCTTATTTGTATATTTGGAATTTTTAACTTGGAAGTTAAAACAAATTCTAAAACTATAGCAATGGCTAAAGATATGATTAAGTTCATTAAAAAAGGTGTCTTAAGAATGATTTATTAGAATCATAAATGTTTGTGATTATTCATACATGTTACTTTTAATCGATATAAAATATAACGTTAAATGAATGTTGTTTCACGGGAAACGTCATTTTTTAAGTTTCAACTTCTATAAAGATATATTTAACACCCGTATAACTAGAGAATTATACGGGTGTTTGAATTGCTTATATTATAGAATTTTAAAAAGATATTAAGATGATTTGTTTTGTGATGCGAATGCTTTAGCTATATTACTTAATTTAACTGGTGCATCTTCAACAGCCATTTTCACTTCTACAAAGTGCATGCGATCACTATTAGATTTAATATTTTCGAAGGTGAGCATGAGTTCTTCTGAAGTGTTTACATCATGAACTAAAACATTGTCACCACCAAATACAGAAGGTAATGATTTGTAATCCCACATGCGAATGTCATTGTAAGGTTCTTTCATACCATGAATCATTCTCTCAACTGTATAACCATCGTTATTAATTACAAATATCACAGGGTTTAAATTTTGACGAATCATTGTAGATAATGATTGAACAGTTAATTGTAGTGATCCATCACCAATTAATAGAATGTTTCGACGATATGGATTTGCAATTTGTGTTCCTAGCGTTGCTGGTAGTGTATAGCCGATAGATCCCCATAATGGTTGCCCGATAAAAGTATTATCTTTGTACAAGGCTAAGTCATAAGCACCAAAGAATGATGTACCTTGTTCAGCGATTAAAATATCATCTTGTTGTAAAAAATCTTGCATCATATTGAAATAAGTCTCTTGAGTTAATGACTGATCACTAAGTTCGTAATTGTGTGATTGTGGTCTCTCATATTGTGGGAAATCATTAGTGTTTTTGTAGTGAATATACTTATTTAAACCATTTAATATATTTGGTAATGAAAATGCTTCGATGCATGTATCATTAATTTTAAATTCATTATGATTTAGCATAATCACTTCATTAATATCAAATTGATATGAGAACCCAGCTGTTGCAGAATCTGTTAATTTAGCACCAATATTCAAAATAGCATCACTTTGATTAACATAATCTTGAATATCTTGTTCTGCTATTGAACCATCAAAGATACCCATATAATAAGGATTTTCTTCATTAAATGCACCTTTACCTAAAGATAACTGAACAACTGGAATTTGAGTTTGATTAACGAATTGTTCGAGTTCTTTATGCAGATGGAAACTATTTATTTCATGTCCTGTAATAATGACAGGTTGTGATGCCAATTCAAGTTTGTCTTGAACCATATTGATATAACTTTGAACGTTTTTTTGTGGTTCGACTTCTGGTTTGAATGGGTTTGAAATTTCAATCTCTGTTAGTGCGACATCAATAGGTAAATGAATGTGAACTGGACGACGTTGTTGAAGCGCCGTATTGATTACTCTTGGAATTTCTGTGGTAGCATTATCAGGTGTAATATAAGCTTGCGCTGTTGTAATAGGCTCAAACATTTTTCTATAATCATCAAAAGTTCCTTCGCCAAGGGAATGGTGAACGTATTTGCCTTCTTGTTCTACAGCTCGAGTAGGTGCCCCAGTGATGGCAATAACTGGCACACGCTCAGCATAAGATCCAGCGATTCCGTTGACAGCACTTAATTCACCCACTCCAAATGTTGTTACCATTGCACCGATGCCATTAATACGTGCATATCCGTCGGCAGCATAACTTGCATTAAGCTCATTTGTATTACCAATCCATTTAATATCATTATGTGCAATAATATCGTCTAAAAAGGCTAGATTAAAATCTCCTGGGACACCAAAAACTTTGTCAGCACCTGCTGAATAAACCGCGTCCATTAAATATTGTCCTACGCGTTGTTTCATATATAATTCCACCTTTGATTTCTTTTATCTTACAAGTATCATATTAACGTCAATTTGAAATAAAGTCAACTAAGTTGACCTATTAAAAGTTTGAACAGTTTCTGAAATATATGACTATCAGTCAAAAGTTTATTATAATAACGATATTGAATAAAAAAAGGATAGTGTTAAATGTCTAAAAATAAAAATGATTACGAACATATGCTGTTTTACTTCGCGTATAAGACTTTTATTACTACAGCGGATGAAATTATTGAGCAATATGGCATGAGTCGCCAACATCATCGATTCTTATTTTTCATTAATAAATTACCGGGTATAACAATTAAAGAACTTTTGATTACGCTTGAAATATCTAAACAAGGATCGCATGCAACGTTACGTAAATTAAAAGAAGAAGGTTTAATCGTCGAACAAACATCTAAGCAGGATAGACGAGTAAAAAAACTTTTTACCACTGAAGCGGGTGATGATTTAATAGGTAAGTTAAACCAAGCACAAGATGAATTAATTCAACAGACACTACAAAAAGTAGGCCATGATTGGTACGCGATGATGGAAGAACTAGCTAATTATCGTGAAGGATTCAAAACAATTGAACATTTGAAAGAAGATTAACAAAGATTTTGTAACATAAAGGTCTTAGAAGAAGAAAAAGACAATTTCTATATTTATTCAATAGAAATTGTCTTTTTTATAATTGTATAAAGAAAACCATGCGCTATGCGTATGGTTCAGAAAAGGTTTTACCGTTATCTAAAAAAACATCTCATCATGCTAGAATATATATTGGTCAGCCAACCAAAATATTCAACACGAGGAGATGCTTTTTTATGTCATCTGACACAAACAGTTTAGCACATACAAAATGGAATTGTAAGTATCACATAGTCTTTGCACCAAAATATAGAAGACAAGTGTTATACGGAAAAATCAAAAGAGATATTGGAGTTATTTTACGTCAACTATGTGAAAGAAAAGGCGTAGAAATAATAGAAGCAGAAGCATCTAAAAATCATATTCATATGTTAGTTAGTATTCCACCTAAATTAGGAGTATCCTCATTTGTTGGATATTTAAAAGGTAAAAGCAGTTTAATGATTTTTGATAGACATGCTAATTTAAAATATAGATATGGAAATAGAAAGTTTTGGTGTAAAGGATTTTATGTAGATACAGTAGGTAGAAATAAAAAGGTAATTGAAAATTACATTCGTAATCAATTACAAGAAGAGATCGTTGCAGATCAAATTTCAATGGAAGAATACCTAGATCCCTTTACAGGAGAAGAAATTAAAAAAAGACGAAAAAAATAGTACCCCTTTAGGGGTGCTGGGAAAGTAGTGCAGTTGGCTGACCTATCAGTGCCCTTTTAGGGCTGGCCAGTAAGAAAGGCTTATAGCCGTAGAACAAACCACCCGTTCATACGGGTGGTTTTGATTGAAAACTATAAAATCATATTCATTATCAAGAAGCCCCAAATCTTACAAAGGTTGAATATGGTGACCATTATGAACGCAGATTTATGAAGCCTAAGAAATTGAAGGCCAACATCGAATATACAACACCGCATGGACACGTGTATCGAACGGATCACAAAGGCCGTATTAAAGAAGTATATGCGGATGACCTATCACTTCTAGATGGCGGACGTAATTCATATGCGCAACGAACAGTAGGAAGAGAAGACCGATTACCAGATGATGACGGCGGTCATTTAATTGCGCGCGGATTCGGAGGTTCTAAAGATATAGATAATCTCGTCCCCCAAAGTAAATACATCAACCGCTCATTTAAAGAGAACGGAGAATGGTATAACATGAAGAAAGAATGGCAAAAAGCAATTAAAAAGGGAGAGAAGTAAAAAATATTAAAATTGAAGTGAAATATAGCGAGAATAGTCAAAGGCCTAATAAATTTGACGTTAGTTGTGAAATTAATGGAGAAGAGCGTTTGTATTCAATAGAAAATATTTAGGAGTGAGAAAATCTGAAACCATTGCTCATATATGAATGAATAGATTTTTCATAAATTTATCTAATAATGAATTGCCAATCTCATCATTCATCATAGGTATGCTAGTAATCATTAATTAAACTTATTTGTCTTTTAAATAATTAACTGTCTTGATCACTTCATCGTAATTAAGGCCTAAACGATCAAATGACTACACTACAACCTCATCTTCCACCCTCACAAAACTAAGAAATTATTGAAATAACAATCTATTTTTAATAGATTCCCCAGACTGTTTTTCTGTAAATGTTTTTCACACCAAACGTTTTCAAATTATCCAGTTGTCTTTTTAAATTTTGATCCATGGATAATACCCTCGCATAGCCGACATTTATTTTCACTCCATAATTAATATACACCCAAATCATACGTTTGAGTCATTATAAATTCAACTACTATATCAGTATGATTAGGGTGTACTCTAATCATTTATTTTGTAAACCTTCCATATATAAAAAACCAAATGGTATAAATAAATATTATTAAAAACATAGCCGTGAACATAAACTGAATAAAACAAATAATAATTTGATATATAACAGTAGGAATGGACCCTAATATTTCTACAGACGTATTATTCAGTTTAAATATTAAATAATCGAAGAGAAATGAACTTCCTATTATAGTTATGAGTCCAATAATAGGTAAAGTAAGAAATAATAGTTTTTCCTTTTCGTAGTTTCTATGTAATGCTAGAAATCTATCCTCATTTTTGTACATGTGATCCAATAGATTTTTAGCAATTTTATAAGAAACTGACACAGCTGTAATTATTAATATAAAAATTGCAAATGGATTGGAAAAACTTAAAAAATATGTAATATAAATTGAAATCAAGGGAATTATCTATAAAAAGAATATATCTAATATAAATTTTCTGTCTTCCCTTCCATTACTTTTCTTTTCAAGAAATTCTATATCTTTTTGATACTTTTCGTTGTTTTGAATGTCTTTTAAATATGATTTAACCTTTTCCATTTAATACTCCCACCTTGATTTTGTATTCAACTAATTAGCCTTAATATTAGCAATTTTATAGTATCAAAGAAAATCAATAATTCTAATTATAGAATTGCACTTACTTTTCTTATGTTTTTGCATTCCTCTATTAATCAGTGTTATAATATGGTTAACAAGAATTCTAGTGTGAATACACCAATCCCCTCACTATTGCAGTAGTGAGGGGATTTTTTAGGTGTGGCTATAGTCGCCTATTTATTGTTGCGATTACGTAGCCAATGCGTAAATAACGCAACAATACAACCATTGATGACTGTGGTCGTGATGTGAACAAGAATTTCTAGCATGAATAACACCTCCTCTCTGCGTCGAAATTGACGCCTGAGAGATAGGCGACCTGTATATTATATCATCTCAGAATATTCGATAATAGGTAACTTCCGATAAGTTATTTTATGTAATGATAGTGAGGTTTATTTCTTTGATATTCAGAGACAAAAGAGATACTTTATAAGTATTCAAATCTCTGAGTCGCTATTTTTCTTAATATTAAGCACCATTAATAAAAATTTTTTCCCTTTGACTTTATTTATAGATCGAGCTGACACTTGAGTGAAACCCAAAATAACCTTCATAAATCCCCAAATAGGTTCTACAGCCAATTTTCTATGACTATAGTTTTTCATTTCTAGTTAAGAAAGGTTTTAATTAGTTTGAATTTTAAAGTATTTCTAATTATCATTTTTCATGATTTTCTTATTTATTATGAACACGGTTTTATGTATAGCCGTTTCAAAGAACATGCTGAACAATCATCACATTTATTTATATTAAAATCACATTTAAAGCCATTTCCACCATTTCGATATACATATGATTAAAATCTATTCTTTTACTATTAAGACATAGAGATTAGTTAAAATCACCATTGGGTTTCGTTCCAAAAATTTTATTAACATATCGCGATATATTTTTGAGCAGTTCTAACATAACTTCCCATTGATAGCATAAGCTTTTAAGTTGAGGCTTGTTATAATTTTTATATGTAAGCCCTCTGTTAATTTAATTTGGTGGTGTTTATTAAAATATATGAAGGTGTCTTATTTTTTAAGGATTTATATCTTAAACTCTTTGTTATTGTTTAAAAAATTTTTTTAGTGAAAATATTTAGTAATATCAATGTTTTAAAAATATTGATATAATATAAAAAACATTCCGCGACTTAATAAAAATATTGTTTTTTGCAAAAATAAGTTAGTATAATTTTTATATTAATAATTCATAAGGAGAATTGATATGAAAGTCAAAAGTATTTCACGGTTCTTTTCAATGAAGAAAGTGACGCTAAGTTTCGTTACTTTATTTATTGGAGTAGGGACAATAGGTTCATACAATCAGTATGCTGATGCAAGTATGAAAACGCAACAAACACATGTAACTAAGTCATCTCCAACTCAAAAGACGACGTCCAATTTTAAACGTTCAGTTAAAGATACGTCTGTTAAATCTAGAGCTACATCAATAAAAAGAGCTACATCAACCAAACAAGCTATATCACCCAAAACGTCATCAACTAAAAAAACTACAATAGCAAAAAAATCTACCACAGTAAATAAAACGCGCACAACAACCAAGACTCAGCCTACCATTCGTAAGAGTTCAACAACTTCAACACGTTCAAAAACAATGCCTACTTCTGTGAAACGCACAACTTCTCATAAAGCAACTACTGTGTCGCCAACTTCTAAAGCTAAAATATCAACAAAGACACAACAATCAACTAAAAGTCATACAACTTCAGTTAAGAAAAACACTACACAACTAAGTAAAACAAAATCTCCGTCAACGTCAACAAAATCTAAAACAGTTCAATCCTCTACGACAAAGGCACAACCTACTTTATCGACTCAAGTTAGTACAACTACTAAAGCAAAGCAATTTTCAACGCCAACTACTTCTAAAACTGATAGCAGTAAATCTTTAGTAAGTTTAGCATCTACAGAACGTAAAATAGATAAATACCAATCGATGACTCAGTTAGAAAAAGAAACAACTGAAGGTGTAGATTGGAGAAAAGACACAAAAAATACAGGGAATCAAGTACTCATTGTGGCTCCACATGGTGGAAGTATTGAACAAGGTACAAGAGAATTAACTAAAGCATTAGCGGATAAAGGTAATTATGATTATTATTCATTTGAAGGCATTCGACCTAAAAATAACTCTGAATTACATGTGACGTCTACACATTATGATGATCCGACATTAAATCAAATGATTAAAAACCGTACTGCAACTATTTCGATTCATGGCGCATCAGGTAGTGAGGAGATTATCTATCTTGGTGGGCCCCGTTCAGATTTAAGAAATGCTATAGAGAAGCAACTTGTTGCACGTGGATTTACAGTTAAAGTTCCACCAGAGTATCTTGGTGGTCAAAATAATAAAAACTTCATTAATAGAGAAGACAATAACACTGGCGTTCAGTTAGAATTAACGACTGCTTTAAGAAAAGCATTCTTTAAAAATGGAGATACTAGTACAAAAAATCGTACCAATAAAGAAAATTGGACACCAACAATGGAAGAATTTATTAATGCATTATATGAAGGTATCAATCAAACGTATTCATAAAACATTTTTAATAAATGATAAACAACAATATCTTACTTAAAAAATCTTGATAAGGACGAGATGTTTTAAGATTATGTTATATTTTATAGTTCTTAATTTATGGTGAAAGTAACAATTTGACTTAAAATAGTGTTTCTATGTTGACTACATTTAAATGAATATGCGGTATGAATTTACGATATATATATTTTGTGGTGAAATAGTATAAGAATAAATCGTAATTTAAGTTGTAAAATAAATCTATGTAGTTTCAAAATTAATAATGAATTTTAGAAAATAAGGAAAAAATTACGATAATTTGAAATTCAAGTTTTTAAAAACAACTATAAAACGTGTATAATAGTAACTAACTATTGAACATTTTGTTTGTTCAAGAACCGCATCTTTGAAAGGAGTGTTATTAAGATGAAAAAATTAGCAGTTATTTTAGCATTAGCTGGTGCAGCGTTCTATGGTTTCAAAAAATACCAAAATCATGTAAACCAAGCTCCAAACATTGAATATTAAGATTCACTAATGATAATTATATGAAGACACGACTAGGTCGATTGCGACCATGTCGTGTCTTTTTTATTTTTAAAATTCAAAATTATTTTAATTATATACAAAGTAGATAAAATTCCAAATATTAAGTATAATATCTTTCGCGAGTTCTACATATTAAAGATGAAATAATTTAATGTATTTGGGAAGTGAGATATTAAATGAAGATTAACATATTTGGATATAATATCTTCGCCAAGGGCGGAACATCAAGAAGTAATATTAACTTAGTGAAAAGCTTATTAGAAATTGGACATGAGGTACACTACTTTAATTATCAGGACTATAATAAAAGTGATATCACAAAACTAATTATTTACGAAGGTTTGAGCACAAAGCATCTTCATATTCATCAATTTAATAGTGGAAAAGAACTTGCTCATGGAGACCTACTTATAATTACTAGAGAAACCTTTTTTAATCATGCATATCTAGTTAAAAAATTAAATAGCAAGATTAAGATTGTTGGTGAAATACATGGTCCATTGGAATATATTAATGAGAATATAGATTTAGCATTAGACTGTATTGATTGTGTTCGAGTGAGTACAGCTAGAATTAAAAATGAATTTATAGCTAAATATGACTATCATCGGGTTTTTAATCAATACGTAAATGCACAACATATCGATTTAAAATCAGAGCCGATAAATACTAAACGAAATTTTTTAATTAAAGCACGTTTTGAGGATGAAGTTAAAGATATTTCATATATTATTAAATTGTTTAATTACATCATTAAAAACCAAATTGTTGATGATGCTCAACTTTATTTAATAGGATATGGTCCTTCAGAAATGCTTTACAAAAATTTGATAAATTACTATCATCTTAATGATTATATTCATATTAATGAAAAAGAACCACAGAGTTATATTTATGTATCTAGTTCGCCATATGAAACGCTCGGCTATTCTATATTAGAAACGATTGCACAGGGTAATAAAGCTCTAGTTTACTATGGTGATGATAACGTGTTAAAGGATATCTATGCACCATATGAAGCGATACGTTTTTTAACCAAAGATATGATTAAAGATAGTAAAATAATTAAAGACTTTCTAAACTATAAATATAGTCACTGTGATCGACAAAAAGATTATCGACAGTTGAAAAGTACGTTTAAATGCATTAATTATGGACAGGAATTTTTAAATAATGTTGAAACTTTCTCTTCATCTCAACATGTAAAAGTGAAGAAAATTCATCGACATCTCGGTAGTGAAAAACAAATAGATATAGCAAGTCGTTTAAAAGAGAGTCGTTGGATGAATTTAATTAGAAAAAATAAATATTTATTTAATAAATGTAAAACGTACTATGAAAAAAGAACGCATATGAGCTATATCAAAAATTTAAATCAAATACCTGTAGACGACGATTCAATATTTATAGAGTCTTTCCATGGCAAGAATTTTAGTGGAGATCCTAAATATATTGCTCTTGCTATTAAGAGACAGTATGATCATAAAAAAATATATGTGAGTTCAACCAATTCACTTGTTGATATGGAAATCAAACGTTACGGTTTTACACCTGTTCGATTTGGAAGCGAGAAATATATTAAAACGTTTAGAAAGTGTAAGTATGTTTTTATCAATGGTAACTCGTGGGATAAAGTGTACAAGTCTTCAGATCAGATATTTATTCAAACATGGCACGGTTTTCCATTAAAGAAAATGGTTAATGATTTAAATGAACAACATGAAAGACAACAACAACTAGAGGCATTCATACCACGCATGAAAAAATGGGATTACATTTTGACATCATCAGATATTAATACGACGTTGTTGGAATCTGCTTTTATGCTAAATAAAAATCCAAATCTTAAAGTTCTAGAATACGGCGCACCTAAGAATGAATATTTAATAAATAATAATAATTTACAAGAGCGCCAGCAGTTACAGCTTAAATATATGTATAAGATAGATGATGATAAAAAATATATATTATATTGTCCCACTTGGAGGGAAAATCAAAGAAAAGAAGTCACTCAGATTAATTTAAAAGATTTACTTAAATATTTACCAGAGAATTATGAGATTATTGTGAAACTTCATCCTAATGAAAGTCATTTAAGAACCAGATATAATCAAATAGATAATCGAATTCACTGTTATTTCAATGAACTTGTTGATATTCAAGAACTGTATATTCTGAGTGAATGTATGATTACAGATTACTCGTCGACCATTTTTGACTATATACATTTAAACAAGCCAGTCTTTATTCTTCAAGAAGACGAGCAACAATATAAACAAAGTGTTGGTTTTTATTTTGATTTGTTTGAAGTGGGTGATTTTCTTAAAGCCTCTTTAAATGAACGCATGTTAGCTAAACAAATTTGTAGCACTGATTATATAAATTATTCAAAAGTGGTTCATCGTTTGATGAAACAAGATAGTTCGAAAAGCAGTGAAAAGTTAATGGCCGAAATTCTTGGGGAACCAGAATATCCAAGTTCATCAAACTGCAAACAACAGATTTCTTAAAGAAAGTTGTTATTTACCGGGAAATAATATAATTATGGGTACTTTGAGACAAGAATCATGTGACTCTTGTCTCAGTTTCATATTTTTGGGTAAACATTTAACATATAGCAATGATAACCAATACAAATTTAATAAGTATACAATCTAACTATTTTTATAGAACATTAAAACACATTCTAGGGGGGAGTGCATGTCTAAAATTTTACTAACTGGTGCATCAGGTTATATTGGTAGCCATCTCAAGAATAAATTAAAAAAAGATCATGAAGTGATAGCTATATCCAGAAATACTCATAATAAAACGGATGAAGAAAATGTCACGTGGAAGTCAGCAGACTTATTTGATTTGGACGAAATTACAAAAGTAATGAAAGATGTAGATACAGCGATATATTTAGTACACTCTATGATGCCATCAGCAAAATTAACGCAGGCTAGCTTTGAAGATATGGATGCATTGTTAGCAGATAATTTTGCGCGTGCGGCGCAAAAGCAGGGTGTTAAGCATATTGTCTACATGAGTGGTTTAATACCAGAAAATGATGAGCTATCTGCACATTTAAGAAGTCGACTTGAATGTGAAAAAATTCTTGGTGATTACGGTATACCAGTTAGCACATTACGTGCAGGTTTAATTATTGGTGCAAAAGGAAGTTCTTATCCAATTCTTAAACGACTAGTTAAGAGATTGCCAGCAATGGTTTTGCCTAGTTGGGCTTACAATAAAATTGCACCTGTTGCCATTGACGATGTGATAGATGGTTTAGCAGCATTGGTGAATCGAACACCCAAAGATAACGAAGCAATTGATATCACAGGTCCTGAAGTGATGAATTATAAAACGCTGATACAGCGCACAGCTAACGTACTTGATAAGCGACTGCCTATGCTTGATTTACCTATTATACCCATTATCGTAAGTCGGTATTGGGTACAACTGATTTCAAATGTACCGAAAGAAATGGTATATCCATTAATGAATAGTTTAACTCACGATATGGTACCACATCGAAAACGCGTTGTGTCTAACTTGTCCGTAGGAAATATCACCTTTGAAGATAGTGTGAAAAGAGCACTAAGAGAAGAACAAAAGACTTCTAAGAAAAAGTCGGATTCGAAAAATTCTCAATCATTTGGGCGTATGCATCAAGAAATTAAAGATGTACGAGCCATTACACGGTTTAAAATTCCGGAAGGTTATTCGATTAAAGATGTGACTAAAGAATATGCAAAATTCATCAATAATATCACACTACATCTCGTTAAAGGTACGATAAATGAACGAGAATTTAATATGAATTTGCCCTTCATTAATAAATTTATTTTAAAAATGGAACGTGATGAAGCTGACTCTACAGAAGATATGGTGGTATATAATATTGTGGGTGGCGATTTAGCACATTCAAATGATGGTGGAAATGCACGCTTTGAATTCCGAAGAATAAGAAACACCAATGAGGGTATTATTGCTTTACAAGAATATGAACCTACATTACCTTGGGTAGTATATAAACTAACTCAAGCTAAAGCACACAAGACTGTTATGAATATTTTTAAAAATAAAATGGCACGTTTATCGCAACAAAAAAATGTGAAAGATGAAACATATATGTCTAATCGTGTAACTATTGGAGTAACAGTAGCATCAGCGTTCGTTATTGGAAGCGCAGTAGGGTTCCAACTTTTTAAAAAGCATCAAATCAAAAAGAACACAATGTCGAATGCAGAATTATAAGCATTTTATATTTAATTGTTATTACATCTTATGTGTATAAAATATATCATTTACATGATAAAGGGACAGTGGTCATGACGACGACTGTCCCTTTCTTATTATATTAAATTTAAACTTTATAATTAATTTTGATTTGATGTTACATTGTTTCCGAAAAAGTCAAATAAGTTTTTAGCGCTTTGGGTATTTTCCATATTCCCTTTGAATTTGTTAGAACCTGGCCCATATGCATATGTGTTAACATCTACACCTGTATGGCCATTGGTTGTCCAACCTGTGTGTGAAGCATCGTTAATTGGTTTTTGAATTGCATTTTGTAATTTTGTTGTTTGTTCTACAACTTTTTCGTCTTTGTCATCTTTACCTTCTTTTTGTAATTTGTGAAGCTCGTCTGCTGCTTTTTTGACTTTATCGAGTTGTTTATTTGGGAAATCAATACCGTATCCATCTTTAATTACTTTTTCAGGATCTTTTCCATCAGCGATTTGTTTTGTCATATACATTCCAGAATGTTTCATCTTGTGAATAGCCTCTGGATTCCATTTATAATCTTTACCTTTTGCGGTTGATAGACCGCCAGTTGAGTGGTCTGCAGTTGCTACAACAAGTGTATCTTTATGTGTCTTTGCATAATTAATAGCATTATCAAAAGCAGTTTCGAAACCAGACATTTCAGACATCACACCAGTGATATCATTAGGGTGGGCAGCTTTATCAATTGAAGCACCCTCAACCATTAAAAAGAATCCTTTATTATTTTTACTTAATTTATTTAGTGCACTGTTTTGCATGTCTACTAGCAACGGATTAGATTGAGGTGCATCTATTTGTAATGGCATATCTTTTTCTGAGAAAGTACCTAAAACTTGCTTGCTTTGTGATTGATTTAATTCATCTTTATTAGAAACGATATCATAACCATCTTTTTTGAATTTTTTCGCTAAATTTTTATTTTCTTTACCGAAGTATTTTGCACCGCCACCTAACATCACATCGACTTTATGTTTACCATTTATTTTATCATTATAAAATTGCTGTGCAATTTCATCTTTTTTGTCGCGTGAATCTACATGAGCAGCATATACAGCAGGTGTTGCATCAGTAAGTTCAGCAGTAGTTACTAAACCAGTTGATTTTCCTTGTTCTTTAGCTTGTTCTAGCACAGATTTAATTGGTTTTTTATTTGTATCAACACTAATCGCACCGTTATATGTTTTGTGACCGGTACTAAAAGCTGTTCCTCCAGCAGCAGAGTCTGTAACATTTTCTTTAGGATCATTAGAATAAGTACGATTTGTTCCTTTTAGATATTTATCGAATGCAGTTGGAGTCATTTTCTTAGCACCAGGCTTATTTTTATAATAACGATATGCAGTGTTAAAAGAAGGTCCCATACCATCGCCAACCATGAAGATGACATTTTTTGGATTTTTTGTGTTGCCGAAAGCAATGGCATCGTTTTGTGTTTGCTTAGTTTGAGCACTTTGTTCTGAGCTACCTGAAGCATATGATACGTTTACCGTACTTAAAACGGATGCTGCTACGATTGATGAAGCAAGCGTCGTCTTACCCATTTTGTTCATAAATTTCATAAATAAATTGCCTCCCAATATGTATGATAATTTAAGTATAGAAGACAAACTTTGACTGAGAGTTAGTTTTTAGTAAATATAATGTAAAGTAATATTATTTTTACATATTATAAAATTTTATCACTTAAATAAAATGTATGACTCTATATTCGATGTTCGTTTATATCTCTCAAAGTTATAATATTGTTAAAATAATAGCATCATGACAATGTATTTCCTATTAATAAACATGTAAAATAATCTATAATAGGTATCATAATTATTGGGAGCTAGAGACCCTAAGAGAAGGTGAGACAATGATATTTGTAATGTTATCTCCAATATTAATTATTTTGTTTATTGTACTAAGCGTATTAGAAGAAAAACGTAGAAAGAAAAATTCAAAAGAACAAAATTCGAATCATGTAGATCAGCAACAACATGATTATATCGACAAAGAACAACAACAAAATAAAAATTCAAATGATGATAAATAAGAGTGAAAAGATAGTGAAAGGTGAACATATATGAAGATTTTCATTGTAGAAGACGATTTAGTGATTGCTGAAAGTTTAGCTAATGAGCTATCTAAATGGAATTATGAGGTGCATGTGGTTGATAATTTTGAAAAGATAATGGAAGATTTTCGCCGAGTAGAACCACAACTCGTATTATTAGATATCAATCTACCAACACTTAATGGCTTCCATTGGTGCCAAGAAATGCGAAAAGTATCTCATGTGCCTATTATGTTTATTAGTTCAAGAACAGATAATATGGATCAAATTCTGGCTATCCAAATGGGTGGCGATGATTTTATCGAGAAACCATTTAACTTGTCTTTAACAGTAGCTAAAATTCAGGCACTATTGCGTCGCACTTATGATTTATCAATAGCTCGTGATGAAATAGCTGTTAAAGGTTGTAAACTAATTGTTGATGAGGCCAAGCTTAGCAAGGATAATGAACATGTTCAACTTTCCTTAACAGAGCTACAGATATTAAAATTGTTATTTCAAAATGAAAATAAATATGTAAGTCGTACAGCTTTAATTGAGAAGTGTTGGGAGTCTGAGAATTTTATTGATGATAATACGCTCGCAGTAAATATGACACGATTACGAAAAAAATTACTTTCTATCGGTGTCGATGATTTAATTGAGACAAAGAAAAATGTAGGATACAGGGTTTGAGACATATGAAGTTTGCATATATTCAATCGATTCGTAATGAGATTTCAATTATTTTAATAATTCTATTATTTTTTGCACTTATATTTTATGTGTTTTCTTTACCTTTTGATGCATACGTACTAGCAATCAGTATAATATTACTATTGATGTGTGTACGTTGGTGGATAAAGTATTTAAGTTTTAAAAAGAATGAACATCTTAAAGATAAAGTAGCATATTTAGAACATGAGTTAGCACATGTTAAGAATCAGCAAATTGAATATCGTAACGATGTTGAAAGTTATTTTTTAACATGGGTACATCAAATTAAAACACCTATCACTGCCTCACAATTACTTTTGGAGAGAAACGAGGAGAATGTAGTTAATCGTGTTCGACAAGAAATTGTGCACATTGATAATTATACAAGTCTCGCATTAAGTTATTTAAAATTATTAAATGAAGAGTCAGATATGACAATTACCAAAGTGACAGTTGATGATTTGATTCGCCCGTTGATTTTAAAATATAGAATTCAGTTTATTGAACAAAAGACGCAAATCCATTATGAAAAAAGTGAGGACATTATTTTAACCGATGCACAATGGGCTTCTATAATGATAGAGCAACTTTTAAATAATGCTTTAAAATATGCTAAAGGTAAAGATATTTGGATAGATTTTGATGTTGCCAATCAAACTCTACAGATTAAAGATAATGGTATTGGGATTAGTAAAGCAGATATTCCTAAAATTTTTGATAAAGGATACTCAGGATTTAACGGTAGATTGAATGAACAATCAACTGGTATAGGTCTATTTATAGTGCAACACATTGCAAATCATTTAAATATACAAGTAACTGTACAATCAGAGTTGAATCATGGGACAGTATTTTTTATACATTTTACTAAAGAAAAATAATAAACTTTCAAAATTGTAAGTTTGCCAATGATATTTGTAAGATTTCATGAATGTTATTGGCATTCTTTTTATTTTATGATGTAGTAGAAGGGTAGAAAGGAGTTTGCATAGTGTTATTAGAGGTTAAAAATGTAAAAAAAGTCTATGGCAGAGGTATGAACACGACAATGGCTTTAAATCAAATGAACCTTGAAATTGATGAAAATGAATTTGTAGCAATCATGGGCGAGTCAGGTTCAGGTAAATCTACATTACTCAATTTAATTGCTACTTTTGATCGTACAACTGAAGGATTAATAAAGTTAGACGAGTTGCCGCTTAATCAATTGAAGAATAAAGACATTGCACGCTTTCGCAGAGAAATGATGGGATTTGTGTTTCAAGATTTTAATGTGTTGAATACGATGTCGAACAAAGATAATATTTTGATGCCTCTTGTACTTGCAAATGAACGTCCGAAAATAATGCAAAAACGCTTAATGGAAATAAGTGAACAATTAGGAATTGAAGACTTGCTTGAAAAATATCCGTCTGAAATATCTGGGGGACAAAAACAACGGATAGCTATAGCCCGTGCGTTGATAGCACGACCTAAATTATTATTAGCTGATGAACCCACTGGTGCACTTGATTCAAAAACCTCTAAAAACCTTATGTGTTTATTTCGAAAAATTAATCAAAAGCATCAAACTATATTAATGGTGACACATTCAAATATTGACGCGTCATATGCGAACCGTGTCATCTTCATCAAAGATGGTCGTTTGTATCATGAGATTTATCGTGGTGAAGAATCGCAAACAGATTATCAAAAGCGTATTGCCGATAGTTTGGCCATATTGAATGGAGTAGGTGACTAATATGACTTTCAAGATTTTGTGGAAAATGATTAAACAAAATTTTGTTAATCAACGTCATATCATTGTTCCATTTATTAGCGTAATAAGTATTTTATTCGGTATTGAATACATATTGTTATCGTTAACAACCAACATTTACTTTAATGAGCATCATCCTGAATTAAAAATATCTGCGATTATTGGAATAGTGTTTATGACGATGTTATTATTCATATTTTTAATTTATGCAAATCACTTTGTTATGAATCATAGGAAAAAGGAATTTGCCTTAAATATGGCTCTTGGTATGGAGAAAAAACATCTAAGACTCATCATCTTGATTGAACTTTTCATTCAATTTATTATATCTGCAATCTTGAGCATTGTTGGAGGTTACTTATTTGGTGAGCTCTTTTTTATGTTATTTAATAAAATAGTTAATACGCATCAACCTCAGTTGTCAGATTATCCATTTGATGTTTTGTCAATGAAAATCACATTAACCATGCTACTCAGTTTGATGATCATATTGTTTGTTATTAACAATTTTAAAATATCATTTAAAAACTCCTTACAGTTATTGATTAAAAATAAAAGTAAGACGCATGAAAAGTCACGTGTACGGTTAATAATATTTTTAATTTTAGGATTAATTTTTATAGGGATTGGCTATTATTTAGCTATAAAACCTAACACGGCTATCGGTTCCTTGGGGATTATATTTTTTGCGATTTTGTCAACGCTTATCGGTACCTATTTGCTCTTTGTTAGCTTAGGATCAATAGTTTTAGAAATGTTACAAAAATTAGATCATTATTATTATAAACCCAATCATTTTTTCTTTATTGCAGGACTCAAATCACGCGTAAAATCTAGTGCGATTGGTTTAGCTACGATTTCATTTATGTGTACATTTCTGATTGTTACGTTAAGTATGACAGTCTCAACTTATAGAAATATGGATCATAGGTTTGAATTTGCATTTAAAAATGATTACGCAGGTTATTATATTGGTGATTTTCATAAAGATAGCAAAATTCAACGTAAGATAGAAAATTTAAAAAAAGATATTCGCCAAGAAGTTCCAACTGGTCAATTTAAAATCTATGCACGAGGTATGGTTGGAGCGGAATTGCAGGGAGGCTTAAAACATAAAAAGCTAAAAAGACAAACTGTATCGAGTGGTTTATTTAATTTTGGAAATAAGCAAAAATTCAACTCTTTTATTTCTATATATAATAAAAGTGATTATAATAAAAACAATAAAAAAATAAAATTAGATGATGATGAAATTGCAATAAGTACAAGTGTGTCATTATTTAAAAAAATGAAAACGCTCAATATATTCGGGAAAACATACAGAGTTAAATATATTGAGTCGACAAATATAGATAACTTACTCTATGCAGATGGTATAACTTTAATTGTGAATCAACAACAACTGATGGATCGTATTGTTAATGAATATCGTAATCACAATGATGAAAATTTAATCATCACTCCTAATCAAGTCCAAACTGCGGTTGAATTTAATGTATTAAAAGAAAAGGATAAGTTGAATCATCGTATTAAGAAAATAGGTGTTCAACACGATATTGAATTTCAAGTGAAAAAACAAAACCTATTGATGTGGAAACAAGTCAACTCAAGTTTAATTTTTGTAGGAAGTGTTGTATCTCTAGTTTTATTAATAGGTATATTTCTTATGATGTATTATAAACAAGTTTCAGAAGGACATGAAGATAGAGATGCATATATAACGATGAAACAACTAGGATTAGATGAAATTTTAATCAAAAAAACAATTAATAAACAAGTAATATGGGTATTTCTTATTCCTGTAATTGTTGCAATTATACATACGCTAGCTGCTTTTCGTATCATATACTCTGTATTAGGAATCGTTGGTCAATATGATTTGGGACTGTATGCTACTAGTTACGTAGGTGTGATAGTTGTATTTATTATTTTTTATTCAATGATGTACTGGATTACTTCTAGAATTTATTATACGATGATAAATGATAAGCATTAATATTTATATATTTTAAGAAAGATAAATTACAATATATCTAATTTAATGCATATATTTAAAAAAAATAGGGAATTAAATGAATAGGTGAAAAGGATGAACAAGAATGATACAACGTAAAGGTGAATTAATACTTTCATGGATTGGCAATGGATTACATCTGTTGTATGTATTTTTAGTAGGCATATTTTTCATAATGACACAAACAAGTGATTTTAAAAATGGGATGATTCAAGGATTTATAGAAGAAAATCCGGGGGAATATGATTTAGCATACCAAACTTATAACTTGATGTTAGGTTTAGGTGTTGTCCTCATTATTATACTTCTCATTTTATTAATTGTATCAATAGTTGCCGCTATTTTAATTGGCAAAAATGCCAAAGTATCAGGAATATTACTTGTTATTACAGGAATCATTGGTCTCTTTTTAAGTTTTATTGCTGGTGCCTTATGGTTAATAGCAGGTATCATGCTTTTAGTACGTAAACCACAAACACAAAATGACCAAATCAATTCTCAATATAGTAATGACATACATTCACATGTTGTGCCAGAAGAAAAGAAACGTGAACAACAACAATATAATATGAATGAACCACATATTGGTCAAACATCAACATCTCATCATGATCACGCATTGAATGATCAAAATAAACGAGAAAACCATAATCATGATAATCAACCATACAAATAGTACAAATGTATTAAAGGTTGGATACTTATATCATATGTTTTAATGTTTGAAACTTTTATTATAAATAAATGAATTGAAAAATGCTTGTTGCTGACTGTTTCGAATCATAGTCAGTTGTAAGGGAGCGAGACGACGAATCTGAAAAGAATCGGTCTCGCTTTTTTAGTATAAAAATTTAATTATTATTTTAAAATGATAAAGTGATTTCTATAGTTAAATTTAGTGCGAGGATACTTTAAAAAATTATATGGAAAAAATGTCGCTATTACAAAATGTTCTAAAGCGCACAATTCAATTTAAAAACAAAAAAGAAGTTTTAAAATTTATATTTCTGTCTATATATGAGTTGTGCACGAAATGACAAACGCAATTCACATATGAAATATTTATCACTTTACAATAATATGTTGTTAAGTTGATGTAGATAAATTCATTGTTTTACGTATAAGTCACTATCATTGTTTTTTAGGATTCATTTTAATTATATCCAATCGACTAAAGTGAAAAGGAGGAACATATTAAATGAATTGGATATCGATTATTTTATTTATTATGGTCGTAGGTGGCATTTCTTTTTATGCCTATTTGCAATCAAGAAAAATTAAAACGAATAGTTCAGATGGTTATTTTATGGGAGGAAATAGC
Organism: Staphylococcus sp. GW823-FHT05F06; assembly: GCF_058795495.1. Classification (NCBI taxonomy): domain Bacteria; kingdom Bacillati; phylum Bacillota; class Bacilli; order Caryophanales; family Staphylococcaceae; genus Staphylococcus; species Staphylococcus sp. GW823-FHT05F06. The sequence goes on from NZ_JBXAHW010000006.1 coordinate 66,565, forward strand.
CTTACTGGATTTACAGTTGCCTCTACAATTATCATGACCAATTTGTCGACAGAACAAATTGTTGGGCAAAATGGTCAAAGCTATGCACAAGGAATGGAAGTAATGGCTTGGGAGGTTACGGCTGCCGTAGCAGTTGTATTGTTGGCCTGGGTCTTTCTTCCTAAATATCTAAAATACGGTGTTAATACAATTTCTGAGTTTTTGGAATTACGTTATGATACATTTACTAAACGTTTTGTCTCCATTTTATTTATCTTTACCTATGTCGTATCTTTCTTGCCTGTAGTATTGTATTCTGGTTCCCTAGTGTTCAATAAAATGTTTAAAGTTGATGAATACTTAGGTGTAAGTAGTTCAACTGCTGTCATTATTATTTCATCTATTATTGGTATAATTGGCATTATTTACTTATTTATAGGTGGTTTATCGTTAAGTGCTTTTAGTGATTCGATTTATGGCATGGCTTTAATTATAGCTGGACTTGCGATTACAATATTAGGTCTGGGTCAATTAGGAGATGGCAACTTCCTACATGGCTTCGACAAAATCGTGCAAGACACGCCTGAGAAATTGAATGGTTTTGGTAAGGTGGACTCGGATGTTGTACCTTGGCCAACCCTATTCTTCGGTATGTTCTTTAACAATTTATTCTTCTGGTGCGCAAACCAGATGATAGTTCAAAAAGCACTCGCAGCTAAAAATTTAAAAGAATCTCAAAAAGGTGCAATATATTTAAGCTTATTTAAAGTGTTCGGACCTTTATTTACAGTCTTACCAGGCGTAGTAGCATTTAACTATTTTAATGGTAGTCTTGATAAATCAGATAACGCTTACCCTGCACTTGTAACTTCAGTATTACCAGAATGGGCATTCGGCTTATTTGGTGCGGTTATTTTTGGTGCAATATTGAGCTCATTTGTTGGCTCATTGAATAGTACAACTACACTATTAACACTCGATTTCTATAAACCTATTTTTGGAAAAAATAAATCAGATAAACATATTGCTCGAGTAGGCCATATTGCTACTGTAGTCATTGGAGTTATTGTTGTAGCACTTGCACCAGTCATCACATTATTCCCTAGTGGTCTTTATGCAGTAGTTCAACAGTTTAATGGTGTGTATAGTATGCCAGTGCTAGCTTTAATTTTAATCGCTTTCTTTTCTAAACGCACATCTAAATTGGGCGCTAAAGTGACACTCTTCACACATATAATTTTATACGCTATAATCAGCTTTGTATTTACAGAAATTAATTATCTATACACATTTAGTGTATTATTCTTTGTAGATTTAATTATTATTTTGATTTTTAACAAAGTTAAACTATCTAGTGAGTTTGATTTAAGCACGCACCAACCGAAAGTAGATATGACGCCATGGAAATATCGTTACGTTGCAGGTATTATTGTTCTTGCTTTAGTAGTAGTAAGTTATATTATCTTCTCACCACTCGTGTTGGCAAAATAAATGTTACAATTAAAACTTAATGAGTAAGAAAATAAAAGTGTACGTTAAGGACGTTTATCAGCGTGATCACGTGCACTTTAACTATGAATAAAGTTGATTTAAAAATTAGAAAGGAGGGACAACGACGATGCAAACAGTCGGAATTATACCTTCGCCAGGTATAGCACATCAACATGCAAAAAAAATAATTCCAAATGTTAAACAGTTATTGTCAAAGCGGACTAAACATAGTCAATGGAATTTCGACATCAAAGTCGATCTCATGATAGGATCTGCAGAGGATGTACATGAAAGTGTTGAAAAAGCAGCACAAATTAAAGAGGAACATCAGTGGGATTACGTTGTTTGTCTGACAGATTTGCCTAGTATTTCAGATAATAAAGTGGTTGTCAGCGACTTTAATAGTGACAAACATGTTGCAATGCTATCATTACCGTCACTAGGTTTTATTGATTTGAAGCGCAAGCTAGTTAAAACGATGACTTCATTGATTGAACAATTATATTATAATCAACCGAAAGACAAAAATGCGCCACATCCTTTTGTACGCGTGAAGGCTGTAGAACCTGACGAAGACGCCACATCAAAACAACGATATATTAATATTTTATTTATCATAAGTTGGATTCAGTTAATTGGTGGACTGACACGAGCAAATCAGCCTTGGAAAAACATCTTTAATTTTAAGAAAATCATTTCAGTTGCCTTTGCAACAGGAACTTATGTCTCAATATTTTCAATGCCATGGGAATTAAGCGTGATTTATTCACCGCTTCGACTTATCATATTGATGGTGATTGCTATACTTGGGATGGCTGGATGGCTATTCTATGCGCATCAATTGATTGAAAAGAAAACTGCTAAATCTCAGCGTGTATATCGATATATTTATAATTCAACCACACTTGTTACACTAAGTTTGATTACACTCATAAATTATGTCATTTTATATTTATTGTTAATCATCAGTATTACACTCTTTGTCCCTGTGGAATTATTTAATAGTTGGACGAGTGCCCAATCACAATTTACGTTCTCAAATTATATGAGATTGATTTGGTTTGTATCATCATTAGGACTTTTAGCTGGAGCTATGGGATCAACTGTTGAAAATGAAGAGAAAATACGTCGTATTACTTATTCTTATAGACAATATCATCGTTATAAAGAAGCTGAGCAAGAACAAAAAGAACAAGAAACTTCTCGTGATGTATCACAACAAAATGTCGAACAACAAACTTCAAGTAAAGATGAAAATAATGAACAATATGAAGGTAAAAAACAAGGACATAGAGAGGAGGATGACGCATGACAAATCAAAAAACTGTGGGTCTAGTCGTCGCTCCAGGTGTTACTGAACGCCTTGCAGAAAATCTCATACAAGAAATGCCTAAAATGTTATCTACGCATTATGATCATCAGCAAGAATGGATTTTTGATTTAGTTACTGATCCGCTTACTGGTTTTGCTGAATCTGTAGATGAAATTTTTGAGAAAGTAGCCGATTATCACGATAAGAGACAATGGGATTATGTGATAGCAATTACAGATTTACCGATGTTTGCTGACAAACAAGTGATGGCATTAGATATTAATATGGAAAATGGTGCAGCTATATTCTCATATCCGGCATTTGGCTGGCGTCCAGTAAAAAAACGTTTCAAGCATGCGATTTATAATATTATTCAAGAATTAAATGAAGCTGAACAAGAAAGTCGTAATTATGATAATAATAATCAAATAGAAAATTCAGTAAAAAAACAATTTCCGCTCTCTAAAATAGACAAAGAAACAATATATATGAAAGAAACAGACTCTTATCACTTAAGATATTTATCAAGTTCACGTTCTAGAGGCATGTTTCGCCTTGTTAGTGGAATGACATTTGCGAATAATCCATTAAATATGATGGCAAGTTTAAGTAATATAGTAGCTATTGCATTTACTACAGGTGCATTTGGACTTGTATTTACAACGATGTGGCAAATGGCTTATAACTTTTCAATGTGGCGTTTATTTGGAATTTCAATTATTGCGATTATTGGAATGCTAATATGGATAATGATGTCACATGATTTATGGGAACCAGTTAATAAAAGCAACCATAAGCGTATTACTTGGTTATACAATCTTACAACAATAATGACATTGATTTTTGCCATTATAATTTATTATATTATTCTTTATTTACTATTCTTAATTGCTGAAATCGTATTATTGCCATCAGGATTTTTAGGTCAGCAAGTTGGATTAAAAGGTCCTGCAGGCATTGATTTATATTTAAGTATTCCATGGTTTGCAGCTTCAATTTCGACAGTTGCAGGTGCAATAGGTGCTGGTTTACTTAATGATGAACTCATTAAAGAAAGCACATATGGATATCGTCAGCGTGTAAGATACGAAGAACAACGTCGATAAAAGCAGTCGCTTTTATCGACATTTTATTTTTGCAATACGAAATTTAACAGTTTATCTGTCATAGAATATAGCGATTTTATGAGAATTAATTTAAAATATTGATAACAACTTTTTTATAGAGATAACTTGAAAGTAGGGATTGAATTGATTTGTTCTAATTGTGGGGCACATTTAGAGAAGGATGATAAATTTTGTGTTAATTGTGGGCAGAGTGTGTTCGATAATCCAAAGACAAAAACTGAACATAATTTTAATAGTCAAGATAGACAATGTCCAAAGTGTCACAAAGTAGTAAATGTCGATGATAAGTTTTGTATCAATTGTGGTCATTCTCTTCAGCAAACATTATCAAATTCAAATGACAACATAGCATCACATACATATTCAAATACAAAACCTGAAATTGAAAATGAAACTGCAGATCATATTCGATTGACAGAAGAAGCCAAGCATCTATTTAATAACACAACGAAATCAATAGGTAGGCTAGCAGGGAATGATGAAAGTTTAAAATTAAATTTGCGTGACATGTTTTCTGAGGTGTTTAAATCTCACACCAAAGATGAAGCGGATGATGTATTTATTGCTGGAACAAAACGTACGACGCCACATATTAATGAAGTTTCCGAGGAGTGGGGAAGACCTTGGGTGTTCTCACGTGTATTTTTAGCTTTAGGTATCACTTTCCTAGCGTTATGGATATTAACAAATATATTTGGTAATGCCAATGCCATACCAGGTATGATATTTATTGGCGCACTATTAGTTCCTATTTCAGGATTAATCTTCTTCTTCGAATCTAATGCATTTAAAAACATTAGTATCTTTGATGTAATGAGGATGTTCTTTATTGGTGGTGTATTATCACTCATTAGTACAATGATTTTATATCAATTTGTTACATTTAGTACTGAATCGCAATATTATGGAATTATGACTATAACAGATGCGTTCATAGTAGGATTTGTTGAAGAGCTTGGAAAAGCAACTGTTGTTATTTTATTTATTAATTATTTAAAAACAAATAAAATACTCAATGGATTACTTATCGGTGCTGCTGTTGGTGCAGGGTTCGCGGTGTTTGAATCAGCTGGTTATATCTTTAGGTTTGGATTTAATTTATTTGATGGAGTTAATAATATTACTGAAATCACTATACAAAGAGGTTGGACAGCTTTAGGTAGTCACCTCGTTTGGGCAGCTATTGTTGGTGCTGCGGCAGTAATAGTGAAAGAAACAAAGCATTTCGAATGGGCGAATATCATCGATAAACGTTTTATATTTTTCTTTTTTGTGGCAGTGACATTACACGGAATATGGGATACGGAAATAACACTTTTAAGTAGTGGTTATTTAAAATATATCTTATTAATTATGATTGCATGGCTATTTATATTTATACTTATGAAAGCAGGGCTAACTCAGGTGAATCAGTTGCGTGATGAATACAATCGTTTAGAGGAAAGGTGATATAAATGAAATTCTGCCCTCATTGTGGAAATCCGATAAAAAAGGAACAGTCATTTTGTAATAAATGTGGAAAACATTTAAAGACATCGACACAAAGAAAAAGTGAAAATCAAATTGAACATATGCGTGAACAGCAATCGTATATTTCTTGTGAGGAAAGACAACATCATGATTCAACATTTTATAAAGAACAAAAACATACTGGTTGGCTAATTGTATTATCAATTATATTTGTCTTGTTGATAGCAGCGCTATTGTATGGTGCGTACTATACTTACAATCATTATATTAGTGATGAGCAAAGTCATCAAACAACACAGTCTCAGCAATCAAATGAAAGTGGTCAAAATAAGGATCAATCCACTGGTCCAAGCATTGATGTTTTTAGTGATGACTTTGATCAAGGTTATATGAAGTCAGCTTCAACAAGTGGATATAGAGGTGTTTATAATGGAATGACACGTGAAGAAGTTGAAGATAAATTTGGAACATCCAATGGTTCTGTAGAAAGTTTGAAGTGGAGTTACGAAAAATATGGTGATTTAGCTGTAGCCTACGATGATAATGAAGTTGTTAGCGTAGGTGTAGCACCTAATCATATTTCAGAAGATCAATTTTTAAGTATGTATAATGAACCGGATGATAGAAATTCAAGCCAACTCATTTATGATAGTAACAAAGATAATGACTTCTCTGTGTTAGCTAATGTTAAAAATGGATATGTTACTGTCATTGAAAATGTAAATCAAATTTAAATATAACGCTTATGGAAAGCCTAAGACCTCACAGAGTGTCTTGGGCTTTTTCTATGATTAGTGGTCAGGGTAGATTGGATATAGTATTATTCCAAGTCGCTTTAACTTTATAGTTGATGGTTTAATGAGAAAATTTTAATTGTGAGCATATATATTATGAATATATGCGAGTCATTTTATACTATAATCAATCGCGCACGATTGAAAAGAGGTGGAGATGTGAAACAAGAACAAATGAGGTTAGCGAATCAGCTTTGTTTTTCAGCATATAATGTAAGTCGTTTATTTGCTCAATTTTATGAGAAAAAGTTAAAACAGTTTGGTATAACTTATTCTCAGTATTTAGTATTACTGACGTTATGGGAAGAGAATCCTCAAACATTAAATTCAATTGGTAGACATTTGGATTTATCTAGTAATACTTTAACCCCCTTACTAAAAAGACTTGAGCAATCTGGCTGGGTTAAAAGAGAACGTCAACAATCTGATAAACGACAGTTGATAATTACGTTAACTGACAATGGGCAACAACAACAAGAAGCTGTTTTTGAAGCAATTTCAAGTTGCTTACCACAAGAATTTGATACGACTGAGTATGATGAAACGAAATATGTGTTTGAAGAACTAGAGCAAACATTAAAACATCTCATAGAAAAATAAGAAAGGATGAGTGTTAATGAAACAATATGATGTAGTATTTTTAGGAAGTGGTCATGCAGCTTGGCATGCTGCGTTAACATTAAAGCAAAGTGGTAAGCAAGTAGCTGTAGTTGAAAAAGATACCATCGCCGGTACATGTACTAACTATGGTTGTAATGCGAAAATTTTATTAGAGGGACCTTATGAAGTGCTTGAAGAAGCCAAACAATATCCTAATATTATTGATAGTCACAATTTAGAAGTGAATTGGAAGAATTTAATGCATTACAAAGAACAAGTCATTAATCCTATGTCTGAAACCCTCACATCGATGTTTGAACAACAGGGAATTGATGTAATCATGGGGAAAGGTAAACTTGTAGATGCTCATACAATAGAGGTAAATAATACAACTTTACAATCAGATTATATTGTTATAGCAACTGGACAACATAGTCATCAATTAGATATTGAGGGTAAAGAATATACGCATGATAGTCGGGAATTTTTATCAATGCAATCTTTACCGGATAGTATCACTTTTATTGGAGCAGGTATTATCAGTATTGAATTCGCTTCTATCATGATCAAATCAGGTGTAGAGGTTAATGTGGTTCATCATACAAATCATGCACTTGAAGGGTTTAACGAATCACACGTCAATAAATTAATTCAAAAGTTAAAAGATGAAGGTGTTAAATTTTACTTTAGTGAGAATACCAAGTCAGTTAAACCGAATGCACAACGTTTTATAGTAGAAACTGAGTCTGGAAAGATGATTGAAACAGATTATGTACTGGATGCAACCGGTAGAAAGCCTAATGTTCAGCAAATAGGTTTGGAAAAAGTGGGTATACTATTTAGTGATAGAGGTATTGAGGTTGACGATTATTTAAGAACAAATGTGAAAAATATATACGCAAGTGGGGACGTTATCAATAAAATGATTCCTAAACTTACTCCTACAGCTACATTTGAGTCTAATTATATCGCTGCCCATATCCTTGGATTGAATACAGATGCCATTCAGTATCCACCAATACCTTCAGTGCTTTATTCATTGCCTCGTTTATCTCAAATAGGTGTCACAGTTAGCGAGGCTAAGAAAGATGATACGTATATGATTAAAGATATACCATTCGGAAGACAAATGGTATTTGAGTATCAAAACGAAACAGAGGCTGAAATGTCAATTGTATTAGATAGTCACAAACGTTTAGTAGGAGCAGAGATTTATGGTAATGACGCTGGTGATTTGGTTAATCTCCTAGTCTTTATCATTAATCAAAAACTTACTGCACAAGACTTAAATAAAAATATTTTTGCATTTCCTGGAGCTTCTAGTGGCGTTATAGATTTATTGAAATTGGCAATGATGTAGAGGTGTATCTAAATGAGTATTTATGATATTGCGGTAAAGAATTATGATGGCTCTACCTATTTACTAAAAAGATATAAAGGGAAAGTGCTCATTATCGTAAATACTGCAACGAATTGTACTCTGAATGATCAATTTAATAAATTAGAAATGCTTTATAAAAAATATCATAAGTATGGTCTTGAAATTTTGAGCTTCCCTTGCAATGATTTTAATAATCAGGAGCCAGAATTAATCAAAGATATTTATCGAGTATATAAATATAAGTTTGGTATTACTTTCCCCATCCATGCTAAGATTAATGTTAATGGAGAGCATGAACACCCTTTGTACACATTATTAAAATGTAAACAACCAGGATTATTTGGTTCGCAAATTAAATGGAATTTTACTAAATTTGTAGTAGATCAACAGGGAAATATTGTTAAACGATTTTTACCTTGTGATAATCCTAACCAAATGGAAAAATTAATAAGACAATTATTAAAATAAATGCCTATATTCTTCTTGGATTAAAGAATAAAATAATCTTGTTCCATTTGTAATATTTTGAATGAAGTCACTATAAACGAATGTAAAAGAAATTATTAAAGAGTCTGCCATATCATATGTGTAGGCTCTTTAAATTTTTTATGAGCATATAGGACAAAAAATTTAAATTAATCTTATCTTTATTTCGATAATTTCTCGAGTTACCTTGACTTTCGTTATAAAAGTAGTTAAAGTATTAAACATAATTATTCTGACAATTCTGATATGTTTTGTTGATTTGGATGGATTGATAAGGTGAGAGGGGGCTCCGCTAATGTCTATAGAAAGAATTACTTATGACAATTTTCAAAACGATCCATTTATAAATGAATTAGATATTAATGATGAGACAAAAGGTGCTTATGAGATTTTAAAATGGGCATATCAAACTTATGAAAATGATATTGTTTATTCTTGCAGTTTTGGTGCTGAGAGTATGGTTTTGATTGACTTGATTTCTCAAATTAAACCCGACGCACAAATTGTATTTTTAGACACTGATTTACATTTTCAAGAAACATATGACTTAATAGATAGGGTGAAAGATAAATATCCGCAATTACGCATTAAAATGAAAAAACCGGAACTTACGTTAGAGGAACAAGGTGAGAAATATAATCCTGCTTTATGGAAGAATGATCCTAACCAATGTTGCTACATACGCAAGATTAAACCACTAGAAGACGTATTATCTGGTGCTGTAGCTTGGATATCAGGTCTTAGACGAGCACAATCACCAACACGAGCACATACAAATTTCATTAACAAAGATGAAAGATTTAAGTCAATTAAAGTGTGTCCCTTAATCTATTGGACAGAAGAAGAAGTATGGTCTTATATACGTGATAAGGATTTACCATATAATGAATTACATGATCAAAATTATCCAAGTATTGGTTGTATTCCATGTACATCACCCGTATTTGATTCTAATGATTCACGTGCTGGTCGTTGGTCCAATTCTAGTAAGACTGAATGTGGATTACATGTAGCTGATAAACCATAAGAGATAGTCAAAAAATTTTAATTTCAAAACATAGTATTCCGATAAGAAATAAAGAGTTGTTTGTTAAAAGCTGATACAGCTTTATTTAGTAACGATAATTTTGAGTAATAAAAGTTTGTATTGCCCTTTGATATTATAAATTGTCTTTTCGATTTTAGTTATCAATTGAGTATTACATTTACTGAAAATAACAAATGGTACATACTAGAATTGAAGATATAATTAATAACTTTCAAAAATAGACATATATAAATAATGACAAATATCGGAATAACAAAGTATAAGAGGTGGATAAGATTGAACTTAAGTGTTACCAATAGTCCTTTTACGGAAGGGCAAGCTAAACAAATCAATGAATTGCTTCACACTTTATCATCTAACCAACAAGTATGGTTAAGTGGCTATCTGATGGCAAATCAACAATCAAATACATCTACAGATTCTGTAGAACAACATAACTCAGATGACAATACAGAAGCGATGCTACATGAAAAGGAACCTTCAGTTGAGCCGGAAGCTAGATCGATAACAATTTTATATGGATCTGAGTCTGGTAATGCGCAAGGACTTGCAGAAATATTTGAACAACGTTTATCTGATATTGGAAATGACGTTACGCTCAAATCAATGGATGACTTTAAACCTAAGAATTTGAAGAAAGTAGAAGATTTATTTATTATCACATCTACACATGGCGAAGGAGATCCACCAGATAACGCTGTTGAATTACATGAATACATCCACGGACGTAAAGCGCCAAAATTGGATGGGGTGAGATTTTCAGTATTAGCATTAGGAGATCAAACCTATGAATTCTTCTGTCAAACTGGTAAAGATTTTGATAACCGTTTGGCTGAATTAGGGGCAGAAAGACTTTATCATCGTACTGATTGCGATGTTGATTATGAAGAAGACGCTGAAAAGTGGATGGCCAATGTTATTAATACGATTGATTCAACACCGGCTGGTACTGAAAGTGAACAAGTTGTTAGCGAATCTATAAAATCAGCAAAAGAAAAGAAATATAGTAAGTCTAATCCTTACGATGCTGAAGTATTGACCAATATTAATTTGAATGGTAGAGGTTCAGACAAAGAGACGAGACATATTGAGTTATTACTTGATAATTTTGGTGAGGAATATGAACCGGGAGATTGTGTAGTTGTCTTGCCTCAAAATGATCCAGCTATCGTAGACTTACTTATTAGCACATTAGGTTGGAGTCCAGAAACACAAGTTTTAATTAACGAGGATGGAGATACTTTAAATCTTGAAGAGGCATTAACATCGCATTTTGAAATTACTAAATTAACAAAACCGTTAATAGAAAATGCTGCGATATTTTTTGATAATGAAGAGCTTTCTGAAAAAATTCAAGATAAAGAATGGATTCAAAACTACGTTGAGGGAAGGGATTTGATTGACTTATTAAATGACTTCGCAACGACAGAACTACAACCTGAAAATTTACATCAATTATTAAGAAAGTTACCACCTAGAGAGTACTCAATATCTAGTAGTTATAAAGCAACACCAGATGAAGTTCACATTACTGTTGGAGCAGTTAGATATCAAGCACACGGTCGGGAACGTTCAGGTGTTTGTTCAGTACAATTTGCAGAGAGAATACAAGAGGGCGATACAATTCCTATCTATTTAAAACGAAATCCGAATTTTAAGTTTCCGCAAGATGAATCAACACCTGTGATTATGATAGGTCCTGGGACAGGTGTTGCACCGTTTAGATCCTATATGCAAGAACGAGAGGAACTAGGTTTTGAAGGAAATACATGGTTATTCTTTGGAGATCAACACTTCACTACAGATTTTCTGTATCAAACGGAATGGCAAGAATGGCTTGAAGATGGAACTTTATCAAAATTAGATGTTGCTTTTTCTAGAGATACTGATAAAAAAGTGTATGTGCAACATAAAATTGCAGAAAATAGTGAACAATTTAATCGATGGATTGAAAATGGCGCTACTATTTATGTATGTGGTGATGAAAGTAAAATGGCAAAGGATGTTCATCAAGCGATTAAAAATGTGTTAATCAAAGAGCAAAACCTATCTGAAACAGATGCAGAAGAATACTTAAAACAAATGAAAAGAGATAAAAGATATCAAAGAGACGTGTATTAATAGAAGGGACGGGGGATACATGGTTAATACAAATAATCATATTTCGGAAGAATTAGATAAAAATCTTGATGAAATGGAATTTTTAAAAGCAAATAGTGACTTTTTGCGTGGAACTATTGAACAAAGTTTAGCTAATCCAATCACTGGATCCATTACACAAGATGATGCAAAACTGCTAAAGTTTCACGGAAGTTATATGCAAGATGACAGGGATTTAAGAGATGAGCGTCGTAAACAAAAACTTGAGCCTGCATATAGTTTTATGATTCGAGTTCGTGTACCTGGGGGGAAAGCGACTCCTGAACAGTGGATTGCTATGGATGATATCTCTAATCAATATGCAAATCATACGATTAAATTAACAACACGCCAAGCATTTCAATTTCATGGAATTCTTAAACGTAATTTGAAACAATCAATGAAAAATATTAATCATGCAGTACTTGATTCTATTGCTGCATGTGGAGATGTTAATCGTAATACGATGTGCAATCCTAATCCTTATCAATCTCAAGTACATAAGGAGATTAATGATTATGCAACGCGTATAAGTAATCACTTACTTCCAAGAACAAATGCATATCATGAAATTTGGCTTGATGGTGAAAAGGTTTTAGATTCGAGTGAGGAAAAGGAACCTATTTATGGGAATACGTATTTACCACGTAAATTCAAAATAGGTATTGCAGTACCACCATCTAATGATATTGACGTCTATTCTCAAGATATTGGTTTAATCGCTATCGTTGAACAAGATGAGTTAATTGGATTTAATGTGACTATCGGTGGCGGTATGGGTATGACTCATGGTAATACTGAAACATATCCTCAACTTGGACGTCTCATAGGTTTTATACCTAAGGAAAAGGTTGTAGATGTATGTGAGAAAATACTTACAATACAACGTGATTATGGTAATCGTGAAAATCGAAAAAATGCACGTTTTAAATATACAGTGGACCGTCTAGGAGAAACTTGGGTGACTGAAGAATTAAACCGACGATTAGGTTGGGAAATTAAAGCGCCACGTGATTTCGAATTTGAACATAATGGTGATCGATTAGGTTGGATTGAAGGTATTAATAATTGGAATTTCACTTTATTTATACAAAATGGGCGTGTGAAAGATACTGAAGACTATTTGTTAAAAACAGCCTTAAGAGAAATCGCAGAAATCCATACTGGAGATTTCAGATTATCACCTAATCAGAACTTAGTTATTGCAAATGTTTCTCCTGAGAAAAAGGAAGAAATACAAGCTATTATTGATAAATATAAATTAACAGATGGCAAAAATTATACAGGACTTAGAAGAAATTCTATGGCTTGTGTTGCTTTCCCAACGTGTGGTTTAGCTATGGCAGAATCTGAAAGATATCTTCCTTCACTAATTACAAAAATTGAAGATTTATTAGATGAGTCTGGTTTAAAAGAGGAAGAAATAACGATTCGTATGACAGGTTGTCCCAATGGATGTGCGAGACCAGCGCTAGCAGAAATAGCCTTTATCGGTAAAGCACCTGGTAAATATAATATGTACTTAGGTGGTAGTTTTAAAGGCGAACGTCTAAATAAAATATATAAAGAGAATATCGACGAAAATGAGATATTAGAAAGTCTACGTCCATTGTTGTTGCGTTATAGTAAAGAGCGTCTTGACGGAGAACACTTTGGGGACTTTGTAATTCGTGACGGTGTGATAGCCAAAGTTCATGATGGTCGCGATTTTCATAGTTAAACGAGAGGGGGAGTGGTTCATATGGGGAAAGTATATTTAGTTGGAGCTGGACCTGGTGATCCAGAATTAATAACGTTAAAAGGTTTAAAAGCCATTAAAGAAGCCGATGTCATCCTTTATGACCGACTTGTAAATAAAGAAATACTTAATTATGCTTCTCCTTCTACTAAGTTCTTCTATTGCGGTAAGGATCCTCACAGGCACTCCTTACCGCAGGAAGAAACAAATAAAATGATGGTAACCTTAGCCAAAAAAGGGCACATAGTTACACGTTTAAAGGGTGGCGATCCATTTGTTTTTGGACGTGGCGGAGAAGAAGCAGAGGAATTAGCATGTCATAATATCCACTTTGAAATTATACCTGGAATTACATCGGGAATTGCAGCACCAGCATATGCTGGAATTCCAGTAACACATCGTGATTATAGTTCTTCTGTAGCATTTGTAACTGCAGTGAATAAACCTGGTATGGATAAAGGCAAATACTGGCAACATTTGGCCAATGGTCCTGAAACTTTATGTATTTATATGGGGGTTAAGAGACTCAGTGAAATTTGTGAGTTGTTAATACAATATGGTCGTTCGTCAGAAACACCAGTAGCTCTCGTGCATATGGGAACGTCAAAACAGCAAATGACAGTGACTGGGACACTCGATACAATTCAAGAACGAGCACATCATATTCAGAATCCAGCAATGATTATTGTAGGCGAAGTGGTTAAGATGAGAGAAAAAATTAATTGGTTTGTAGAACAGGCAACTGTTCAAAATGAAACGTTAACGGAAATGTCATCAACTTAGCGCATACATTTAAAAAAACAGTAAAAATCACGTTTATAATGAGTATTAATTAAAGTGTATAGGAGGAAATCATCATGAATATGCCCTTAATGATTGATTTAAGTAACAAGAAAGTCGTCATTGTAGGTGGAGGTAAAGTGGCAACACGTCGTGCTAAAACTTTATTAGCTTATACAAAACATATTCATGTTGTAAGTCCAACAATTACCGATACATTACAAAAATATCTAGAAACGAAGCAAATCACTTATGAAAAGAAACACTTCGAACCACAAGATGTTGAGAATGCTGATGTGGTCATCGCGGCTACTAATCAATCTGATGTTAACAACGATGTGGGGGCAGCTTTGTCTAAGAACGTATTATTTAATCATGCAGGACAAGCAGACCTAGGTAATGTAACGTTCCCTAATTTCTTAAAAAGAGATAAATTAACAATAAGTGTATCAACTGATGGTGCAAGTCCTAAATTAGGTCAACGAATTATTAAAGATTTAAAAGATACATACAATGAAGACTATTCAATGTATATTCAGTTTTTATATGAAAGTAGACAATATATTAAATCACTTAAAATTGAGCCATCTGATAAACAAGCGTTACTCGAGCAAATTTTGTCAGACAAATATTTAGATGAGAAGAAGCAACAAGATTTCATCCGATGGCTAAAATCACAAGTCAAATGAAGAATGGGGGCATATGATATATGCGCAAAGTATTAATTTTCGCAATTGCGGGATTTTTAGCACAACTTGTTGATGGGTCATTAGGCATGGGATTTGGCGCTTCATCGTCATCAATATTATTAACTTACGGTATAGCACCGGCAGTAGTGTCAGCAACCGTTCATTTTTCTGAAATTGCAACAACAGCTGCATCTGGGACATCACATTGGAGATTTGATAATGTTCATAAACCAACAATGTTGAAGTTAGCTATACCTGGGTCAATAAGCGCCTTTATCGGTGCAGGTGTTTTGACATTTATTCATGGTGATTATATTAAACCATTCATTGCTTTATTCTTGTTAAGTATGGGATTTTATATTTTGTATCAATTTCTATTTAAACGTGCACATGAACATCATCATCATGTGGGAAATTTGAGTAGTTTTAAAGTAATTCCACAAGGTTTTGTGGCAGGATTTTTAGACGCAATCGGTGGTGGTGGTTGGGGACCGGTTAATACGCCGCTCCTGCTTTCAAGTAAAAAAATTCAACCACGATATGCGATTGGAACAGTCTCAGCAAGTGAATTTTTTGTTACGTCATCTGCCGCTTTAAGTTTCATTATCTTTTTAGGAGTCACTCAAATTAATTGGTTTGCTGTAATTGCTTTAAGTCTCGGTGGAATGGTAGCAGCACCTATTTCAGCGTATTTAGTTAAAGTGTTACCCATTAACATTCTTGCAATTTGTGTCGGTGGTTTAATTATTTTTACAAATAGTAATGCATTATTAAGCTATTTTGTAAAAGATAACACTATTTCAAATACAGTTCGATTCATTATTATTCTTGCAATTATTATTTTGCTTGTTTTTCAAGTCGTTCGAAACAAGAAATTGTCTTTTTCTTATAAGAAAAGCCGAGTAAACAAATATAATTAATTGGAAAAGGAGATTTGATTATAATGTCTAACAATGAAACAATAACCAATTATACAATTAAACCTCATGGAGGAGAACTCATCAATCGTGTTGTTGAAGGAAACGAACGTGAACGTTTGATTGAGGAAGCATTAAATTTTAAACCGATTACTTTAAATCCTTGGGGAATATCGGATCTAGAGCTCATAGGTATTGGCGGATTTAGTCCCCTTACAGGATTTATGAACAAGGAAGACTACACTAAGGTTATAGAGGAAACACATTTAAGCAATGGCTTAGTTTGGAGTATTCCTATCACTTTACCTGTAACAGAATCCGAAGCAGATAAACTTGAAATAGGTGATGATATTGCTTTATATGGTGAAGATGGTCAGTTATATGGAACGCTTAAATTAGAAGAAAAGTACACATATGATAAAGAAAAAGAAGCGCGTTTGGTGTACGGAACTACTGAAGAAGCTCATCCTGGAGTTAAAAAGGTTTATGAAAAAGGTAATATATATTTAGGTGGTCCTATTAAACTATTAAATCGTCCAAAACATGACGCGTTTTCAAATTATCATCTGGATCCTTCAGAGACGAGACAATTATTTCATGATTTAGGTTGGAAAACTGTCGTAGGTTTTCAAACGAGAAATCCAGTGCATCGAGCACATGAATATATTCAAAAATCAGCACTAGAAATTGTTGATGGTCTACTTTTAAATCCACTAGTTGGTGAAACAAAGTCAGACGATATTCCAGCGGATGTACGTATGGAAAGTTATGAAGTGATATTAAAAAACTATTATCCTGAAGATAGAGCACGTCTAGTCATTTATCCTGCTGCAATGCGCTATGCCGGACCACGTGAAGCGATACTTCATGCAACTGTCCGTAAAAATTATGGTTGTACACATTTTATTGTGGGAAGAGATCACGCTGGGGTAGGCGATTATTATGGTACTTATGAAGCACAAGAGCTGATTACTCAATTTGAAGATGAGTTAGGTATTCAAATTTTAAAATTTGAACATGCCTTTTATTGCGAAGCTTGTGGTAATATGGCAACTGCTAAAACATGTCCGCATGACGCTTCTCAACATTTACATTTAAGTGGTACTAAAGTAAGAGAAAAACTGCGTAATGGCGAATCATTGCCAACTAAATTTTCAAGACCAGAAGTTGCCGAAGTTCTAATTAAAGGTTTGCGAGAAAAATAAATCAGGAGTGTTAAAATGAGTGAATCAAATCATATTACATGGCATGACTCAGAAGTTACGAAGAAACAAAGACAGCATAAAAATGGACACAAAAGTGCTGTTATATGGTTTACAGGGCTATCTGGGTCAGGGAAATCAACGGTCTCTGTTGCCTTAGAAAAAGAATTATTTAATGAAGGAAAACAAACATACCGTTTAGATGGTGATAATGTGCGTCATGGTCTTAATAAAAATTTAGGGTTTAGTCCTGAAGATCGTTCAGAAAATATTCGACGCATTGGAGAAGTAGCAAAATTAATGGTAGACGCTGGAGCCTTAACAGTTACTGCTTTTATCTCCCCATATAAAGAAGACAGAGAAGGTGTTAGAGCATTACTAGAGGATAATGAGTTTATAGAAGTATATACAAAATGTAGTGTTGAGGAATGTGAAAAGAGAGATCCTAAAGGATTGTATAAAAAAGCACGATCTGGGGAAATACCTGAATTTACAGGTATAAGTGCACCTTATCAAGCACCTGAAAACCCTGAAATTACTATAGATACTGAACACGACACTATTGAACAATCAGTGGTACAAATTATACGTTATCTTAAAGAACACGAATATATTTAAATTGATATTTCATTATATAGAGTAGGAGAGAATTAAAGATTCTTAATCCTACTCTTTTTAATTTTAAAAGTATAATGGAAAGTTTTTAAAGAAAAGCATTTGGTCAGATATACTTACTTTTAATTAAGTAAGAAGATGTTAATTTTTAAATGTCATCAATAGTATACTTATGAGTCATGATTTATGCTTAGTTTGTGACAACTATAATTTAAATTTCTAAAAAGCTAATTATTGATGTGTGATTAAAGTGAAATAAAAAGGGAAAATATTTTTAAAGAGATATTGTGTGATTTATCAAAAAAATAAGAGGATGGTGATATAACATGTCATTTAATATTTGGATGTGGATTTTACTTGTATTATTTATTGTGGGGACAATAGCTGTAATTCTCATTTTAACAGTTGGCTCAGTGTTAGAAGAGCGCTCATATGACCGTCGATCAGAAGATGAAAAGCGCAAAAATTTAGAAAAAAATCTTGAGATGTCAAAGGGACATACAGATGTATCGCAAGAGTCGAGCAATGGGGAAGAACAAGTAACACAAGAGCATTCTCAACATGTCGTTCAAGATCATCAACAAACACATCAAAATATAAATCAATCAACACAAGATAATAGAAATAATTAGATAGGTGAAAGGGAAAAGGTAAATGCTTATTTCGGTTATTTATTCCCAATTTATACGAAGATAATTACTAGAATTACCAAAAATGAAGATATTATAAATTTTAACTGAATTAAAAACTAACTATATGTTATAGAAGCCTGAGAACATTGACGTCTCAGGTTTTTATATTGATTACAAAACTATCTTTATCTCACATAGAGTTCACTAAACGTTAATAATCTTTATGACATTTTAGTTAACGACTTAGTAATCGATTGTAATACTATATATAGTATTTTATTTTATTGATATACACTATATATAGCGAAGGGTGACGAAATGACTACTCTAGAAACATCATTAACTCGATTAATCACAAAAGATCCAACTATATTAAATGAAAATGCAAATAAAGATAGTAATACATTCTCAACAATGCGAGATTTAACAGCTGGAACGGTATCAAAGTCTTATGCACTCGATCATTTACTTCCAAAGCATGTTGCTCATGCACATCAATCGGGAGATATTCATTTTCACGACTTAGATTACCATCCATTTCAACCATTAACCAATTGTTGTCTCATAGATGCAAAAGATATGTTAGAGAATGGCTTTGAGATAGGCAATGCTAATGTTACAACACCTCAATCAATACAAACCGCTTCAGCACAACTTGTACAAATCATTGCAAACGTTTCAAGCAGTCAATATGGAGGTTGTACTGTCGATCGTGTTGACGAATTACTAAGTAAATATGCACAAATGAATGCACAACATCACAGGGAAGTAGCGAATGATTTCGTTCAACCTGACAAAATTGAGAATTATGTGGATACACAAGTAACTAAGGATATTGGTGATGCAATTGAAAGTTTAGAGTATGAGATTAACACACTCTATACTTCCAATGGACAAACGCCATTCGTTACTTTGGGATTTGGTTTAGGAACAGATCAATTAAGTCGAAAAATTCAACAAGCAATTTTACATACCCGTATTAAAGGTCTCGGTAAAGATAGGGTTACTGCAATTTTCCCTAAACTTGTATTTTCGATAAAAAAGGGGGTTAACTTTAGTCCAGAAGATCCTAACTATGATATTAAACAACTTGCATTGGAATGTTCAACAAAGCGCATGTATCCCGATATTTTAAATTACGATAAACTTGTGGAACTGCTTGGTGATTTTAAAGCACCGATGGGATGTCGTTCATTTTTACCAAGTTGGAAGAATGATGAAGGTCAATTGGAAAATAATGGACGATGTAACTTAGGTGTAGTGACGTTGAACGTACCGAGAATTGCAATCGAAGCAGATGGTGACATGCAGCAGTTTTGGGATATCTTTGAAAAACGCATGCAATTATTACATGATGCACTTGTGTATCGAATTCAAAGACTACAAGATGCTATTCCAGATAACGCGCCTATTTTATATAAAAGTGGTGCATTTAAAAATAAACTCACTTCAGAAGATACTGTCGATTCATTATTTACAAAACAACGCGCAACGATTTCAATGGGGTATATCGGTTTATACGAAGCGGCAACATTATTTTATGGACCGAATTGGGAACACAATCCTGAAGCTAAAACATTCACACTAGACATATTAAGAGAAATGAAACGTTATCAAGTAGAGTGGACGAAACAATATGATATTTGGTTCAGTATATACAGTACACCTAGTGAATCACTAACAGATAGATTTTGCCGATTGGACAAAGAAAAATTTGGATTTATTCCAGATGTTACTGATAAAGGATATTACCAAAATTCATTCCACTATGATGTGCGTAAAGATGTAACGCCGTTTGAAAAATTAGATTTTGAAAAAGACTATCCTTACTATGCAAGTGGTGGATTCATTCATTATTGTGAATATCCAAAGTTAAATCATAATCTGAAAGCTTTAGAAGCAGTATGGGATTATGCTTATGATAAGGTAGGTTATTTAGGTACGAATATTCCTATTGATCACTGTTATCGTTGTGGCTATGATGGAGATTTTGAAACTACTGCTAACGGATATAGATGCCCACATTGTGGTAACACTGATCCTAAAACGGTTGACGTTGTAAAAAGAACATGTGGTTATTTAGGAAATCCAGTTCAAAGACCTGTTATTGAAGGTCGACAAAAAGAGATATGTGCAAGAGTGAAACACATGAAGGAACCTCGTTCATGAATATTTTAAACATTAAAGAAGGTCAACACTATATAGCTAAAATAGAAAGTCATAGCTTTGTAGATGGTGAAGGTGTTCGATGCAGTGTATATGTTTCCGGATGTCCTTTTCAATGTAAAGGTTGTTATAACGTTAAAGCCCAAAATTTTAAATACGGAGAACCTTTCGAACTTGAAATGCTTGAAGAGATTTTAGATTATTGTGCGCCTTCTTATATCGAAGGCTTAAGCATACTTGGTGGAGAACCATTTTGTAATTTGTTTATCACACTCCAACTTGTTGAAGCTTTTAGACAACGATTCGGTCATACAAAAACAATTTGGGTATGGACTGGCTTTTTATTTGAATATTTGAAACAGCAAGACGATGCGCGCAAGTCATTACTCGAACATATTGATGTATTAGTTGATGGTATGTTTATTCAACATTTATATCGTCCGAATCTTCCATATAAAGGATCACTTAATCAACGTGTGATTGATGTTCAATCTTCCTTACAAAAAGAACAGGTCATTGAATATCTAACTAAATAGTTTATGATGATAATTGGAATTAATTTTTAAGATATCTCTTGGAAAAATAGCCCAAAATAAATGTTATGGTTCATTTGTTTTGGGCAATCTTTGTTATAAGTTTTCAATGGGATGAACATGAAAGTTATCCACATGTATAACGACAGTTTTAAAGAGTATAGTTAATTTTATTTTTAAAGTAAATTTATATCACTTTTTAGTAGGTAGATGTGATTTGTTGCAATTTATAGACTGAAAAGTGACAAACATTAAACATCTAAAAAGTAAAAGAAATAATCTTATACTTATATATATACTAATTACATATTAAAGTGATAAAATATTGAAGTGAAAATTGTTCGGCATAAGTTAGGAGATTCTTCCATGTTATTGTTTATCATAGAAATCATAATCATGATTCTAGCGATATTATTAGGATTAAGAACTGCTGGTGCACTGGGATGTGGCATCTTTGCTATAGTAGCGCAGCTTATCATGATATTTGGATTCCAGTTACCTCCAGGTTCAGCACCAGTGACGGCAGTGTTAATCATATTATCTATTGGTATAGCAGGTGGTACGTTACAAGCCACTGGTGGTATTGACTATTTAGTATACATTGCATCACGTGTGATTGAACGCTTTCCAAAATCAATTATATTTATAGCGCCAATGATTGTCTTTGTCTTTGTTTTTGGAATTGGTACTGCAAATATAGCTCTTTCACTTGAACCTATCATAGCGAAAACTGCACAAAAAGCACGAATTCAGCCTAAACGCGCATTAACTGCTTCGGTACTTACAGCCAATTTAGCCTTACTTTGTAGCCCGGCAGCTTCTGCTACAGCTTATATTATTTCTGTATTAGCAGGGTATGAAATATCGATGGGCAAGTATTTAAGTATTGTTTTACCTACAGCTTTAATTAGTATGTTAATGCTTAGTACATTTTGTACATTTGTAGGACGAAAAGAACACGTGCGTGATGAGTCAGAACGTTTAGTTCAGATGCCAGAAGTCGAAATCAAAAATGACTTTTCATTAAAAGTAAAAATAGGTGTTATCTCATTCCTATTATGTGTCATGGGTATTTTAACGTTTGGCATATTTCCTAATCTCATGCCGCAATTCAATGTGAATGGAGATGTAGTTAAAGTTGAGATGACTGAAATTGTTCAGTTCTTTATGTATCTCAGCGCTACAATCAATTTATTATTAATAAAAATCAATACTTCTGATATTCTGTCATCGAATATTACACAATCTGCAATGGGAGCACTTTTTGCAGTTCTTGGCCCAGGTTGGTTAGGTGCAACAATATTTAATGCTCCACATAACTTAAAAATATTGAAAAATGATATTGGGTCAATTATTAGTGAAGTACCTTGGCTTGTTATCATACTTGTTTCTGTAGTTGCAATGATTGTCATTTCTCAAACAGCTACAGCATCAATTATGGTGCCGATAGTTATGAGTTTAGGTATACCTCCCATCTATTTTGTTGCGATGGTACAAACATTAAATGTGAATTTCGTTATTCCAGCTCAACCGACACTATTATTTGCTGTAGAACTAGATGAAACAGGTAGAACAAGACCTACGAGCTTTATGATACCAGGATTTTTTGTTATAACAGTATCCGTCATTACAGGATTTGTTATTAAAACCATTTTAGGATATTAATCAATTTTTATAAGTTGGAATTTAATCGCCATATATATAGTGTTTTAAATACTTCATCTCATCGAGTAAGGTATTTGAATGACTAAATATTGGCGATTTTTTATTTATAGATTAAGAGTGAGTATCAGTGGAGAAAAAAATAAAATAAATATATATACGTTAAAAGTGTATAAAAATACGATATGAAATATTGTAAAGTTCGTTCATTTTGTTAAATTTTAACTTAACACTGTTGTCATAGCAATTTAAGATGAATATTTGAGAGGCTTAAATTATATAATTATTCAAATTAGATTTTGATGATACATGTATGTAATTTGCATTATTATTAAAAGTTCGTTATTGTCTTTTTTGTGAATCACTATCCATTGAACGTAATTTAAAGTAAAGATTCATAAATTAATATTAGGGGGATCACATTTGAAAAAGGAAAAAGTTATGGACTGGACGACCTTCATAGGCGTAGTCATTGTGTTACTTTTTGCTGTTATACCTATGATGGTTTTTCCGAAAGCAAGTGAAATAATCATTACCGATATCAATAGTGCCATTTCTAATTCAATTGGATCGGTATATCTCTTTATGGGACTGGCTATATTTTGTTTTGTTTTATACATAGCATTTGGTAAGTATGGGAATGTCACGTTAGGAAAAGCGACTGACAAACCTGAATTTAATAATTTCACATGGGCAGCCATGTTATTCTGTGCCGGTATTGGTTCAGATATTTTATATTGGGGTGTTATTGAGTGGGCATTTTATTATCAAGTACCTCCTAACGGTGCAAAATCAATGTCCGATCAAGCACTTCAATATGCAACTCAATATGGTATGTTTCACTGGGGACCTATAGCCTGGGCAATATATGTGCTACCAGCTTTGCCAATCGGTTATTTAGTTTTCGTTAAGAAGAAACCCGTCTATAAAATTAGTCAAGCTTGTCGACCAATTTTAAAAGGACATACGGATAAATTATTAGGAAAAATCGTAGATATTTTATTTATTTTCGGTTTGCTCGGTGGTGCTGCAACATCACTCGCTCTAGGCGTGCCGATGATCTCAGCTGGTATTGAACGATTGACTGGTTTAGATGGATCTAATATGATTTTACGTTCAATCATCTTACTAACTATTACAGTTATTTTCGCAATCAGTTCTTACACAGGTTTGAAAAAAGGTATTCAAAAATTAAGTGATGTTAACGTTTGGTTATCATTTTTATTATTAGCATTTGTATTCATCGTAGGTCCAACTGTGTTTATTATGGAAACTACAGTTACAGGGTTCGGTAATATGATAAAAGATTTCTTCCATATGGCGACATGGATGGAACCATTTGGTGGCATAAAAGGTCGTAAAGAAACGAATTTCCCTCAAGATTGGACAATATTCTACTGGTCATGGTGGCTCGTTTATGCACCGTTTATTGGATTGTTTATCGCGCGTATCTCAAAAGGACGTACACTTAAAGAAGTTGTATTAGGAACAATATGCTATGGAACATTAGGTTGTGTGTTATTTTTCGGTATTTTTGGTAACTATGCTGTATATCTACAAATTACTGAGCAATTTAATGTAATAAGCTATTTAAACAATTATGGTACAGAGGCAACAATCATAGAAATAATGCATCAACTACCATTCTCGACAATTACTATTATCTTATTCTTAATATCAGCTTTCTTATTCTTAGCAACAACATTCGATTCTGGTTCATATATTTTAGCAGCAGCGTCACAGAAAAAAGTGATAGGAGAACCGTTACGTGCTAATCGTTTGTTCTGGGCGTTTGCGTTATGTTTACTACCGTTCTCTTTAATGCTAGTTGGAGGAGAACGTGCATTAGAAGTATTGAAAACAGCATCATTACTTGCTAGTGTACCTTTAATTGTTATATTTACGCTAATGATGATTTCGTTCTTAATTATACTCGGACGAGATCGTATCAAGTTAGAAAGACGTGCAGATAAGCATAAAGAAATTGAAAGACGTTCTCTAAGAATAGTTCAGGTCAAAGACAAACCTGAAGACGATAACTTATAACAAAAAAAGCCAAGCGAATGTTAAATCATTATCGCTTGGCTTTTTCTGATTGATCATGATGATGTTGTTCATCTGGAATTGGGAAATAGTTAAAAATTTCTCCTGACTCTAGAGCTTCACTTAATTGAGCGAGCCACTTGTAATATATTTTAGAGTGGTCTAACTGCGCTTTTACATTTATTGCTTGTTTTTTAACTTCCTCATCTATATCATTCTTTTCAAGAAGTGGGTGAATGATATTTTCTGCATCTTCAATTGCTTCCATATTAGTGTCAATTTCACGTTCCCATTTTTTAGTAAAAAAGTTGCGGAAGAAAGTGAAGAAATCTTTCTCTGCAATAAAATGTTGCTTTCGGCTACCACGCGTGAATTGTTGTTTGACGATATCGTATTCTTGTAGTTTTTTTACACCTGTACTCATACTAGGTTTACTCATTTGCAGTTGTTGTCGCATTTCATCAAGTGTCATACTTCCTTCAAAAACCATAATGCCATACAAGTTACCTACACTACGGTTGATACCATACAAATCCATGGTTTCACCGATTGAGTTGATAACTAAATCTTTAGCTTCTTCGATATATTGACTGTCATTGTTATTATAATCCATCATTGCACCTCCATTTTAATCCATTATTTAGCTTAGGTGGACGCACCAGATACTATGATTTTTATGATGATTTGCCTGTAAAGGATACATCTATTACTTTGAGTTGTAACTCGTTCATGAATATAAAGCATAATTACATTGAAATTTCATAATCAAATGTTAGTTATCGATTTGAATTGTTAATGTCTATACTACTTTTGACTAAATTCAATGCTGCAATCTATAAATGGCTATAAAAACCTATGCTATATGTCCCATTTCTAATAAATACACACGAGAATCATTATAAAGCCTTTTATGAAAAAAAGAAAAGTAATTTTCTGAACAAAAATTATTTCTTAAACATAGATAAGTTCGATTGTAAAATACAAACATTTTTAAAGAAATTGACACTTTTTCATCAATTATGATAACATAACTCTGTAAAATTCGTTAAATAAAAATTTAACAAACTTAACGGAGGTCGTTTGATGGAACTTGTAGATAAATTATCAAATCGTCAATATATTGATGGAGAATGGGTTGAAAGTTCAAATAAAAACACAAGAGATATTATAAATCCTTACAATCAAGAAACAATCTTCACTGTAGCTGAAGGAACTAAAGAAGATGTTGAAAGAGCAATTTTAGCTGCTAGAAGATCTTTCGAAGACGGTGAATGGTCACTTGAAACAAGTGAAGTCAGAGGTAAAAAAGTGAGAGCCGTTGCTGATAAAATTAAAGAAAATAGAGAAGAGTTAGCTAAATTAGAAACATTAGACACTGGTAAAACTTTAGAAGAATCCTATGCTGATATGGATGATATTCATAATGTGTTTATGTATTTTGCTGGTTTAGCTGATAAAGATGGCGGTGAAATTATCAATTCACCTATTCCTAATGCTGAAAGTAAAGTAGTTAAAGAACCTGTAGGTGTTGTTACTCAAATTACACCTTGGAACTATCCATTACTTCAAGCATCTTGGAAAATTGCGCCAGCTTTAGCAACAGGTTGCTCATTAGTTATGAAACCAAGTGAAATTACTCCGTTAACAACAATTCGTGTATTTGAATTGATGGAGGAAGTTGGTTTCCCTAAAGGAACAATTAATTTAGTACTTGGTGCTGGATCAGAAGTGGGCGACGTGATGTCAGGTCATGAAGAAGTCGATTTAGTTTCATTTACAGGTGGTATTGAAACAGGAAAACACATCATGAAACAAGCAGCTAATCACGTGACTGACGTTGCATTAGAATTAGGCGGCAAAAATCCTAATATTATTTTTGATGACGCTGATTTTGAATTAGCTGTAGACCAAGCACTTAATGGTGGATATTTCCACGCTGGTCAAGTGTGCTCTGCTGGTTCAAGAATCTTAGTTCACAATGATATTAAAGATAAATTCGAAAAAGCTCTTATCGATCGTGTAAGCAAAATCAAATTAGGTAACGGTTTTGATCAAGATACTGAAATGGGACCAGTTATCTCAACAGCACACCGCGATAAAATTGAAGGTTATATGGAAGTTGCGAAAAAAGATGGAGCAACAATTGCAATTGGTGGTAAACGCCCTGAACGTGAAGACTTACAAGCCGGATTATTCTTTGAACCTACTGTAATTACAGATTGTGATACATCAATGCGTATTGTTCAAGAGGAAGTCTTTGGACCAGTTGTGACTGTAGAAGGATTTGCTGACGAAGAAGAAGCTATTCGCTTAGCAAATGATTCAATTTACGGTTTAGCAGGTGCTATATTTACTAAAGATATTGGTAAAGCACAACGTGTTGCAAATAAATTGAAACTTGGTACGGTTTGGATTAACGATTTCCATCCATACTTTGCACAAGCGCCATGGGGCGGTTACAAACAATCAGGTATCGGTAGAGAATTAGGTAAAGAAGGATTAGAGGAATATTTAGTAAGTAAACACATTCTTACAAATACTAATCCAGAACCAGTGGATTGGTTCAGTAAATAATAATACATTGCTTATATACAGTAAATGACTTATAAATACAAAATGCTACATGAAGTGAGTACTAACTAAGGTATAGTGCTCACTTCAATAAATGAAACCTTTTAAGAAAGAGATGTTAACAAACAAAGAAAACAAATCAATTTTTGGAGGTCTTTAACGATGAGAAGAAAACGCGATTCATACGATTATGTCATCATTGGTGGCGGTAGTGCAGGTTCAGTTCTTGGTGCACGCCTTTCAGAGGATAAAGATAAAAATGTTTTGGTATTAGAAGCTGGACGTAGTGACTATTTCTGGGATTTATTTATTCAAATGCCAGCAGCATTGATGTTCCCATCAGGTAATCGTTTTTATGACTGGGAATATCAAACTGACGAAGAACCACATATGGGACGTAGAGTAGATCATGCGAGAGGTAAAGTATTAGGTGGCTCAAGTTCTATTAACGGTATGATTTATCAACGAGGTAACCCAATGGACTATGAAGGATGGGCAGAACCTGAAGGAATGGACACATGGGACTTTGCACATTGTCTACCATACTTCAAAAAGTTAGAAACAACATATGGTGCAGCGCCATACGATAAAGTTAGAGGCCATGATGGTCCAATCAAATTAAAACGTGGACCAGCTACTAATCCATTATTTAAATCATTCTTTAATGCAGGTGTTGAAGCGGGCTATCATAAAACTGCAGACGTTAATGGATACAGACAAGAAGGTTTTGGACCATTTGATAGCCAAGTACATCATGGACGTCGTATGTCTGCTTCAAGAGCGTATCTACGCCCAGCATTAAGACGTAGAAACTTAGATGTTGAAACACGTGCATTCGTTACAAAATTAATTTTTGATGAAAATAATAGTAAAAAAGTAACAGGCGTGACTTTCAAGAAAAATGGTAAAGAACATACTGTTCATGCAAACGAAGTTATTTTATCTGGCGGTGCTTTCAATACACCACAACTATTACAATTATCAGGTATTGGTGACTCAGAATTCTTAAAATCAAAAGGTATAGAGCCACGTATGCATTTACCAGGTGTTGGTGAGAACTTCGAAGATCACTTAGAAGTATATATTCAACATAAATGTAAACAACCGGTTTCACTACAACCTAGCCTTGATGTCAAACGTATGCCGTTCATCGGTTTACAATGGATTTTTGCACGTAAAGGTGCAGCGGCGTCTAACCACTTTGAAGGTGGTGGCTTTGTAAGATCAAATGATGATGTTGATTATCCAAACCTCATGTTCCATTTCTTACCAATTGCTGTAAGATATGATGGTCAAAAAGCACCAGTAGCACATGGTTACCAAGTACATGTTGGACCAATGTACTCCAACTCAAGAGGTAGTTTGAAAATCAAATCTAAGGATCCATTTGAAAAACCAAGTATCGTGTTTAATTACTTATCTACGAAAGAAGACGAAAGAGAATGGGTTGAAGCAATTAGAGTAGCAAGAAATATCCTAAAACAAAAAGCTATGGACCCATTTAATGGTGGCGAAATTTCACCAGGACCACAAGTTCAAACGGATGAAGAAATTCTAGATTGGGTACGTAAAGATGGAGAAACTGCATTACATCCATCTTGTAGCGCGAAAATGGGACCTGCATCTGACCCAATGGCAGTAGTCGATCCATTAACTATGAAAGTACATGGTATGGAAAATTTACGTGTCGTTGATGCTTCAGCAATGCCTAGAACAACAAATGGTAATATTCATGCACCTGTATTGATGTTAGCTGAGAAAGCAGCGGACATTATTCGTGGTAGAAAACCGCTTGAACCTCAATATGTTGACTATTATAAACATGGTATTGATGATGAAAAAGCAGGTGCAATGGAAGATGATCCATTCTACCAATATTAAAATAGTTTGATTCAAAATATAATCTTAAATTCTAACCAGAAATAGATTATAATAGCAATCATATTGAATTCAATCATCTGTTACGGTATATAAAGACTTAACTTTAAAAAATTGTTGTGTACACAATTGTAACTTATTCATTGGTTACTCATATAGAAGCCTGAGACAACTTGTTGTCTCAGGTTTTTTAGTGTGTAACATTACTGTGATAGATTTGTACGATGATTGTTTAAATATAAAAATTAAGATATGTATCTCTAAAACGTTGTGTAACAATATTTATAAATTAAAGTTTATAATAATCTTGAGGAGAGGATTAAGATGAATCAAACTTTAGTTCAACATCTACGTGAAAAAGAGCAAAGAATGAAAGAAATAAGACGTTACTTACATGAAAATCCTGAATTATCATTCGAAGAAAATGAAACATCTAAATATATTGCAAACTTTTATAAAGATAAGGATTGTTTAGTTGAGACGAATGTGGGTCCTAATGGAATTAAAGTTACCATCGCAGGTAAACATCCAGGAAAAACTATCGCTATTCGTGCTGACTTTGATGCGCTACCGATAAAAGAAGAAACAGAATTACCTTATGCTTCTAAAAATGAGGGAGTCATGCATGCTTGTGGTCATGATGCACATACTGCGTACATGCTAATACTTGGAGAAACATTAATTGAAATGAAAGATCAATTGAGAGGTAATGTCGTGATTATACATCAACCTGCAGAAGAAATGCCACCGGGCGGTGCGAAAGGTATGATAGATGACGGCGTATTAGAAGGGGTGGACCATGTTTTAGGTGCACATGTGATGAGTATGATGGAAACAGGTAAAATATACTATCGTGAAGGTTTTGTTCAAACGGGACGCGCTTATTTTAGACTTGTTGTGAAAGGTCAGGGTGGTCACGGCTCATCCCCACATACATCGAATGACGCTATTGTAGCAGGTGCGCATTTTGTAACGACCGCACAGACCATTGTTTCAAGACGCTTAAATCCGTTTGAAACGGGTGTAGTCACAATAGGTTCCTTCGACGGGAAAGGACAATTCAATGTGATTAAAGATACAATAACAATCGAAGGTGATGTACGTGCACTGACTGATGATACAAGAGACAATATTCAGAATGAAATGACACGACTAGTCAGAGGATTAGAAGAGATGTTCGGAGTGATTTGTGATTTTGAATTTAAAAAGGATTATCCAGCTCTTTACAATGATCCTGAATTTACTTCTTATGTAGCAACAACTTTAAAAAATGCTAAGCTGGATGACATAAAAGCAATAGATATTTGTGAGCCGCAGCCACCCTCAGAAGATTTCGCGTTTTATGCGTTAGAAAGACCTTCAACATTTATTTATTCGGGTGCAGCACCAGAAGATGGACCTATGTACCCTCACCATCATCCTAAGTTTAATATCAATGAAACATCTATGCTTGTAGTTGCAGAGGCAGTGGGTACAATTGTATTAGATTATTTGAAATAAAAGGTGTATGAAATATCAAGAATATAAAGGTATCTATACATTGTAATTAGGTACCGATTTTATAGTTATTACGATTTGTTAATTATCTAATTGATAATTAAATTTTGTTTTTACGATACAAGCTTCTTTTGGAAATTGAAAAGATACGATAAATATAGTGGTGAGTCTAACAACACTTCTTGTGGGTTATTTATAGTTGTTAAGGGAAGCTTAAAAGATACTTTTGGTAACGTCAAAATAAAAATTTAAGTTTTTTGTTTCAATCTATCAATGGTAATTTCAGCAGTCCTTATCATCCGGACTTTTCTTACCACGAAATGTCAGTAAGAATATATAAATAGTGTTGATATGTATAGGTGACGTGCATAGAGTGTCGGTTTGGATTTAATGTTTTATATATTAAATCATGGTAGTATGTATTTATATCATATTAAAGAGGTGATAAGGTGAGTTTTTATCATTTTATACAAAATTTCGTTGGTGATGAAACACCTCTAGGTAAACTAGCCACATGTATTAACCAAGATGAAGATTTACCTATGGAAGAAACAACAGCACATAATATATTAAACTATTTTAATCAGTTAAATTATTTTGATGACGATTGTATTGAAGCTGTAAAACGCTCACTATCACTATATGAACAAAGTAAAGTAGCCCTATAATCTTAAATTGAAATGAAGGGATGTCTTATGTTAATTAGCGATACAAATAAAACATATATAATAGAAGAAACTAGTAATTCATTCACAATTGAAAAGAATAATGATCAGCAGCACTACGAAGTATTAGAATCAATCAACAGCTTATCTAATGATTCATTTTGTGTGTTAAATCACTTATTCGTCAATGGAGGTAATGAAGAGGTTTTTGAGTCACGGTTTTTAAAGCGAAATCAACATTTGCAAGATGTGCCTGGTTTTAAAGCGTTAAGATTTCTTAGACCGGTAGTCAAAGGGAGACATTACATTATCATCACGCTATGGAACAGTAGACAAGCTTTCTATGATTGGCAAAATTCACAAGCATATGCGCAAACTCATAAAAAACGTGGAACTCAAAAAGGTGTTGATCATCGTATAGTCAATAGAGATTTATCCTATAATATAAGAATAGAGTTAGAAAGTCTTAATAACTAAATTTGTGTTGAATATATGAATGATAAAATATAAAAAAGTATAATATGCCATTGAATTTATTAAGAATAAAATTTTGTGGATGCTTTTAATGAATTGTACACACGTAAAAGTATATTTGACTTGTTCAAATAATATAAGATAAATGAATGTAGCAAAAAGTTATTGTCAACAATCAAAAAGTTAATGATAAACCTGTACATTAATTTATGTTTCAGGTTTTTCTTATTTGAAAATTTGTTAGTTGATGATGAATAATATGAATGTTTTTAAGAGGTTTGATAGATTATAAACCTTTGGTAATGTTTAGATGAAAGTGAATTGAAAGGAAGTACACTTATGAATAAATCAAATTTACTAGCACCTGAGAATTATAATATTGTTACAGAAATAGAAAAATATGCCTCAGAAGATCATAAAAAAGCCATTATTTACAAGGATAACGAGCATGAAAATATTTCTGTAAGTTATAAAGAACTTATCAGTAATGCTAATAAAGTAGGGAATGTATTCCTCAATCATGGGCTAAAAAAGGGAGATAAAGTTCTCATCATGATGCCACGTGCAATCGTTACATATGAATTATATATTGCAGCATTGAAACTAGGGATAGCGATTGTTCCAAGTTCGGAAATGTTACGAACAAAAGATTTACAATATCGAATTACTCACGGTGAGATTGATGCAGTTATTTCATTTGATTCTCTAACTAAAGAATTTGAAAACGTTAAAGAATATGACCAATTAAAAAAATTTATAGTAGCTGGTCACAAAGAAGATTGGGTTTCAATAGAAGATGAAAAAGAAAAAGTAAGTGATGACCTTAAAGGCGCAGATACAACACGAGATGATTTGGCGATTCTTTCTTATACATCAGGTACAACAGGCAATCCAAAAGCAGTA
Source organism: Staphylococcus sp. GW823-FHT05F06 (assembly GCF_058795495.1). Taxonomy (NCBI): domain Bacteria; kingdom Bacillati; phylum Bacillota; class Bacilli; order Caryophanales; family Staphylococcaceae; genus Staphylococcus; species Staphylococcus sp. GW823-FHT05F06. The sequence continues at coordinate 99,357 of NZ_JBXAHW010000006.1, forward strand.
ACGCATTCACATGGATGGGGGTATGCCCATTTACAAATGGCACCAAAACATTGGTTATGTATACAAGAGAATGATCTTGTATGGGCAACTGCAGCACCAGGGTGGCAAAAGTGGGTGTGGAGTCCATTTTTATCTGTATTAGGGATGGGAGCAACAGCATTTGTCTATAACGGTCGTTTCCACCCTGAAACATATCTCGAGTTACTTCAAAATTATCAAATTAATGTTCTATGTTGTACACCAACAGAATATCGTATGATGGCTAAACTTAGTCATTTAGAACAGTACAATTTAGAGTATTTACACAGTGCGGTGTCTGCGGGTGAACCTTTAAATCGAGAAGTTGTTGAACAATTTAAACGTCATTTTAATATTACTGTTCGAGATGGATATGGACAAACCGAAAGTACATTGTTGATCGGATTTCTAAAAGATACTGAACCACGTATGGGTTCTATGGGCAAAGGTATACCTGGTAGTTTTGTTACTGTCATTGACGATGATGGTAAAGAGGTTGGTCCAAATGTTAAAGGTAATATCGCCGTGCCTTTAGACTTACCGGCTTTATTTAAAGGTTACTTTAAAGATGAAGCACGCACAAAAGCAGCTTCAACAGGTGATTATTATGTTACTGGAGACCAAGCTCATATTGATAATGATGGTTATTTCTGGTTCGAAGGTCGCCGTGACGATATTATCATTAGTTCAGGATATACCATTGGACCTTTCGAGGTAGAAGATGCACTAACAAATCACGCAGCTGTTAAAGAATGTGCAGTTGTTGCAAGTCCTCATGACATTCGTGGAAATATTGTTAAAGCATTTATCATCTTGCAAGATGATTATGAAGCAAGTGATGAGTTAATCCAAGAATTACAAGTATTTTGTAAAAATGAAGTAGCACCGTATAAATATCCAAGAGCAATTGAATTTGTTGAACATCTACCAAAAACAAATTCAGGTAAGATACGTCGTGTTGAATTACGTGACGCAGAAATAAAAAAATATAAACAACAAGATTCATCACATTAAGCATGAATGAAAATATTTCCTGGGACACTTATACAATGTCTCAGGTTTTTTTATTTTGACTGTCAGAGACTAATATTAGAATATGCATTAGTTTAATTTAGTTAATGTGATGGGACAGGGAATTCAGTATGAATTTTGCCCTGCTTTTTAGATTGCATGAGTATAACCTAATCAATGATGAATTGAAAAATAAAATCATGAATAAAAAAGCATTAAATTAATACTTTTGACATATTTAGAGCAAATTTAATGAAAGCCTTTTCTTAAAAATGTTGTAATTCTCTTTTTATTATGACATACTTGTAAATAAATAGTATGACATAATAAAAAATAAGAGGTGGTCAAGAATGACACAATTCGTTTATGCATTTAATGAAGGAAATATAGCTATGAAAGACTTACTTGGTGGTAAAGGTGCCAATCTTTCAGAGATGAAGAGACTCGGACTACCAGTACCAGATGGTTTTACAATTACGACTGAAGCTTGTATTACATATTTAAAACAAAATGAAGAACTACCTACAGAAGTAAAGACACAATTAATTGATCATTTAGCAGCTTTTTCTAAACGAACAGGAAAAGCCTTTTCCTCTGATGATAACTTGTTATTAGTATCAGTACGTAGTGGTGCAAAAATTTCCATGCCAGGAATGATGGATACAATTCTTAATTTAGGACTTAATGATGATAATGTAAAAAAGCTTGTTGACAAAACAAATGATGCACGATTTGCATATGATTGTTACCGTCGTTTACTACAAATGTTTGGAGAGGTTGTTTATGGTATTCCAATGACAGCTTTCGATACATATTTTAATGATTTTAAAACAAAGCATCGTTATCAAAATGATGCTGAAATTCCGGCAGAAGGACTACAAACTATATGTGAAAAATATAAAGAAATCTATGTAGAAGAGGCATATAAACCTTTTCCCCAAGAACCGTTAAAGCAATTAGAAGAAGCAATTGAAGCAGTATTTAAATCTTGGGATAATGATCGTGCACGTGTATATAGAGATTTAAATGATATTCCACATGATATTGGTACAGCCGTAAATATTCAGGAAATGGTATTTGGTAATAGTGGTGAAAATAGTGGTACGGGTGTAGCATTTACAAGAAATCCAGTTACTGGAGAAAATCATTTATTCGGAGAGTACTTACTTAATGCTCAAGGTGAAGATGTTGTTGCAGGCATTCGTACCCCTAAGGATATTGACACTTTAAAACAACAAATGCCAGATGTACATCAAGAGTTTGTTGATGTAACCAAACAACTTGAAAAACATTACAAAGATATGCAAGACATAGAATTTACAATTGAAAATGGTAAACTTTATTTATTACAAACACGTAACGGAAAACGTACTGCTAAAGCTGCAATAAAAATTGCTGTGGATTTAGTTCACGAGCAATTAATTACACGTGAAGAAGCAGTATCAAAAGTAGAAGTAAAATCAATAGACCAATTATTACATCCTAATTTTAATGAAGAATCATTAAAGCAAGCGACAGTGGTTTCTAAAATGGGCTTACCAGCTAGTCCCGGTGCAGCAACAGGAAAAGTAGTCTTCTCTGCTGAAGAAGCAAAACTTCAAGCTGAAAATGGTAATAAAGTAGTGTTAATGCGACCGGAAACATCACCTGAAGATATTGAGGGGATGGTAGCAAGTGAAGCAATCGTAACAACTCATGGTGGTATGACATCACACGCTGCTGTTGTAGCAAGAGGAATGGGCAAATGTTGTGTGACAGGATGTTCGAATGTAGAGATAGATACAGTGAACAAAACAGTATATTATCCTGAAGGTGAATTACATGAAGGGGATATCGTTTCTGTAGATGGTTCAGCTGGTGATTTATATTTAGGAGCAATTGAAACAGTCAATGCTGAACATAGTGAAGAGTTCGATCAATTTATGACTTGGTCTGAAGAGATTGCAAGACTGCAAGTTAGAATGAATGCTGAAACACCACAAGATATAAAAGCTGGATATAATTTTGGTTCTAAAGGAATAGGTTTAGTTCGTACTGAGCACATGTTCTTTGGCCCTGAACGTTTAATAGAAATGCGCCGTTTTATCTTAGCTTCAAATCATGACGAACGTGTACAAGCTTTAGAAAAAATTAAAACATACCAAGTAGAAGATTTTGAAACAATTTTCAGATTATCTCAAGATAGACCTACGATTGTTCGTTTACTTGATCCACCGTTACATGAGTTCTTACCATCATCTGAAGAAGATATAAACAATGTTTCTCAACAGCTGAATGTATCTTCAGAGTTCTTACGCAAGCGAATCGTTGACTTAAATGAGGTCAATCCAATGCTTGGTCATCGTGGTTGTCGTTTGGCTGTGACTTATCCAGAGTTATATGAGATGCAAGTTGAAGCTATCATTGAAAGTGTTATTAAGCTTCAAAAAGAGGGCATAACGTGCCTACCAGAAATTATGATTCCTCTCGTGTCAACAGTAGAAGAATTTACAACTTTAAAAGAACGATTAGTTAATACAATTACACATTTAGAAAAAGAATCACAACAAGATATACAATATATGATAGGTACTATGATTGAAACGCCTAGAGCATGCTTGATTGCGAATGACCTTGCGAAACATTGTGATTTCTTCAGTTTTGGTACTAATGATTTAACGCAATTGACATTTGGTTTCTCTAGAGATGATGCAGGAAAATTCATAAATGTGTATACTGAAAATAACATTTTACAGCTTGACCCATTCCAAACTTTAGATAGAGAAGGTGTAGGACGACTAATTCAATTAGCTGTTGAACAAGCTAAAAATACAAATCCAGAGATAAAAATTGGTGTATGTGGTGAGCTTGGTGGCGATGCAAAATCAATTCGTAAATTTAACCAATGGGAAATTGATTATGTTTCATGTTCACCATTTAGAGTTCCGGGTGCAATTTTAGCTACAGCTCAGAGTCAAGCGGAGGAAAGCGAGCGATAAGGTGAAGGATAATAATGAAGTATTAAAGTTATTTATAGTTTCAGATTCAATTGGAGAAACAGCGCAACGGATGATTCATGCGACGCTGACACAGTTTCCAGATTTAACTCAAGTAGAAATTAAGAAATTTCCATATATTAAGGACGAACAAGAATTTTTAAATGTCTTACAATTAGCTAAAGAACAGAATGCAATTGTTGCAACAACATTAGTGAGTGAGTCATTTAATGCATTAGGTCATCAGTTTGCAAATGAACATCAAATTCCCTATGTAGATTACATGTCTGAGTTAATTAGCATAATTAAACAACATACACACGCTAAACCATTAATGGAAAGTGGTGCGTTGCGTAAGCTTAATGATGAGTATTTTAAGCGTATAGAAGCAATTGAGTATTCAGTGAAATATGATGATGGTAAGCATTTTACAGATATTGGAGAAGCGGATGCTTTAATAGTAGGTGTATCACGTACCTCTAAAACGCCATTAAGTATGTACTTAGCTAATAAAGGATATAAGATTGCAAATATTCCTTTAGTCCCTGAAGTGGCTATTCCAGATAATGTATTTCAACAAAAGAATTTAAAGGTATTTGGATTAACAGCAAGTCCCAATTATATCGCAAATATACGACGTAATCGTGCAGAAACATTAGGGCTATCTTCAGAATCTAATTACAATAGTTTAGAGCGTATCAAAAAAGAATTATCTTATGCTGAAGAAGTTTTTAGAAAATTAAATGCAACGGTAATTAATACAGAATATAAATCGATAGAGGAATCGGCATTTTATATTGAAAAGTTTTTAGCTAAACGTTAAATGTTCATAAAAATATATATCATAAAATTGTCATAAATTTACTATTAACAATTTACTTTTCAAAGTGCTTGCTTTAACATAGATATGTAAAAGCTATTAGATTTGATTCTTTTCTAAGGTTTTGAGGTTATAAAGTAATATAACAAGAATGATGACGTCTAATTAGCTGGAAAGCAATATGATAACTACTACACAAGAGGTGAACATTATGGCTATGTCTGACAAAAAAGACGTCGTGTTAATCGGTGCTGGTGTACTAAGTACTACATTTGGTTCTATGTTGAAAACGATTGCACCTGATTGGGACATTCATTTATATGAACGTCTAGATCGTCCTGGTATTGAAAGTTCAAATGAACGTAACAATGCAGGAACAGGACATGCAGCTTTATGTGAATTGAACTATACTGTACAACAACCTGATGGTTCAATTGATATTGAAAAAGCTAAAGAAATTAATGAACAATTTGAAATTTCTAAACAATTCTGGGGTCATTTAGTTAAATCAGGAGAAATTCAAAATCCTAAAGAATTTATTAATCCATTACCTCATATTAGTTTTGTTCGTGGTAAAAATAACGTTAAATTCTTAAAAGATCGTTATGAAGCGATGAAGCAATTCCCTATGTTCGATAATATCGAATATACTGAAGATATTGAAGAAATGAGAAAATGGATTCCATTAATGATGAAAGGCCGTGAAGATAAGGGCTACATGGCAGCGAGTAAAATAGACGAAGGAACTGACGTAAACTACGGTGAATTAACTCGTAAAATGGCTCAAAATCTTAAAAACTCACCAAACGTTGAAGTGCAATACAAACATGAAGTTGTTGATTTTGAACGTTTGTCTAATGGTAAATGGTCAGTTAAAATTAAAAATCTAAATAATGGACAAGTATTCGAACATCAAACTGATTATGTGTTTATCGGTGCTGGTGGTGGCGCAATTCCATTATTACAAAAAACTGGCATTCCAGAAAGTAAACATTTAGGTGGATTCCCAATCAGTGGTCAATTTATTGCTTGTACAAATCCGCAAGTTATTGAACAACACGATGCCAAAGTTTATGGTAAAGAACCACCTGGTACACCACCAATGACGGTACCTCACTTAGATACACGTTACATTGATGGTGAAAGAACATTATTATTTGGACCATTTGCAAACGTGGGACCTAAATTCCTAAAACATGGTTCTAACTTGGATTTATTCAAATCAATTAAACCATATAACATTACGACTTTACTTGCTTCTGCAGTTAAAAACTTACCATTAATTAAGTATTCATTTGACCAAGTCATCATGACAAAAGAAGGTTGTATGAACCATTTACGTACGTTCTATCCTGAAGCACGTGATGAAGATTGGCAAGTTTATACAGCTGGTAAACGTGTACAAGTTATTAAAGATACTGAAGAGAATGGTAAAGGATTTATCCAATTTGGTACTGAAGTGGTTAATTCTGAAGACCACTCAGTTATTGCATTACTAGGCGAATCACCAGGAGCATCAACTTCAGTATCAGTAGCACTAGAAGTTTTAGAGAAAAACTTCCCTGAATACGCGAAAGACTGGGAACCTAAAATCAAGAAAATGATTCCTTCATATGGTGAATCACTTATTGATGATGTTCAATTAATGAGAAAAATACGTAAACAAACATCTAAAGATCTTGAATTAGGATTCTATAATAAAGCAAAATAAAAAGATATAGCGTTATCTATTAATCCATATTAGGTAAAGTTGCTGTATTTAATCTTATAAATGCCTGAGACAATGAGTGTCTCAGGCATTTTTATATATTAACAGTCAATGGTGTTAATTTGCAGATGGAAGGGATTCAAATCAAGATCGTTAACTATCATATCCTTTGATAAGGCAGCGAAAAATTCAATACAAAGTATATTTCATATCTTTTCTTTAATTGATAGATAATTAATGAAAATTCATTTTTTAAAATTAATAAATAAAAATATGTATAGATAACTATATATTCAAAAACTTAAATAGTGTATTATAAATTTATAAATAGCAATTTAAAACTAAGTAATATTTAATTGTTATTTCTCTGTATATAAAAATTAAAAGGAGATAGAATATGAAAAAATTTTGGGGAATTTTATTAATTGTGATGTCAATTGCTCTTGTGGGATGTTCGAATAGCAATGATTCAGATCAATCTTCTAATGAAAAGTCATCATCAAAAAGTTCGGAGAAAAAAACGGATGTGGCGACTGAATATACAAAAGAGGACGAATATAAAGAACTAGAAAAAGAAGCTAAGGATCTTAAACAAAAGCCAGTTCTTAATGAAATCGATGCACTTATTACAGAAAAAGGTTTTACAAACAAAACGGGATTGCAAGGCTGGGAAGACTATAAAAAATTAGTGGATAAGGTAACACTTGCAGATTATAAATACACAAAAGAATCTAAAGGGTCATCTATAGAAGAAGTTAATAAGTTCTTTAAAGATAAAAAAGGTGTAGAGATTAAACGAATGAAAAGTAAGGAAAAAAATATTAAGCATATCAATTATATGTATGTAGATCCAGATGGTAAAAAAACAGGTGAAAATAAGCAACCTATGTCCTACGCTCAAATACTTGCAACATTTAAAGAAGGTAAATTAGTAGCTACAAATATTCAACCTGGATTTTTTGCTTTAGACAAAAAGAAAATGGTTAAAGCTAAAGACTTAGAAAAAGTTAAGACATTGGAAGATTTAACGCGTTTGAAAGATCCTAAAGCGACATCATATGGTATTTTACAGACGAAATATAAAGGGAAACCATACACTCAAGTTTCAATATTAGGCAGTGATTCTGATGAAGAGAATGATATTTCCTCAGCCATCTTAGCTTATTATCTATTTTCACCAACGGAATTAGATAGTGACGATAATCATAAATACGTTGAAGTTGCATCAGCGCCATTCTTAAGTGCTCAAAACGATTTTTCATCTTATCAACTAGGCGTATTTAAAAAAATTATCGAAAGTAGTATGTCGTTCGATGAATAATCAAAGGACAATATGTGTGTAAAGTATAAAAAAACCGTGTGGTCAGATTAATCTACCACACGGTTTTAATATTTATCTAGACAATGTGATGTTGTTTAGATAAAACATTGTTCGTTATGAACTGATAAATGATTAGTTTTTATTTACTGACGCATCATAGATTGAATCTACAGCATCGCCTAATGCTTTATCGAATTCTTCTTGTGATTGGCTAGCACGTAAGTCACTTGCTAATGCACGTGAGAAGCTTGCAATTAATTCATCGTTATCTTTTAACAATTTGTTAGCTTCATCTCGGCTGTAACCACCTGATAATACTACTACACGTACAACATTAGGGTGGTCAGCTAAATCTTTATATAAGTTAGCTTCAGTAGGAATAGTTAATTTTAACATAACTAATTGATCATCGTTTAATGAATCTAAACCTTTTTTGATTTCAGCTTTTAAAACTTTCTCAATTTCAGATTTATCTTTAGCATTAATATTAACTTCTGGTTCGATAATAGGTACTAAACCTTTAGCGATGATTTTTTTAGCGAATTCAAATTGTTGTTCAACAACATCTTTGATTCCTTGTTCATTAAGTTCAAGGATGTTAGAACGCATTTTAGTACCGAAGATATGACGTTCATTTGCACGATCTAAAGTTTCATCTAAATCATCAATAGGTTTCATTAATTGTACGCCATTTTTCTCTTCAGCAAGACCTTTGTCGACTTTTAAGAAAGGAACAACGCCTTTGTCCGCTAAATAGTCTCCAGTGTATTTACCTTCAACTTCGCGATCCATAGTTTGTTCGAATAAAATCGCACCTAAAATTTTATCAGGTGAAAATGAAGGTGAAGTTACAACACGTGTACGCATATCGTGAACAAGTTGGAACATTTCGTCTTCATTACTGTATTGGTCTTCATTCACACCATATTCTTTAAGTGCTTTAGGTGTACTACCACCACTTTGGTCTAATGCAGCAATGAATCCTTTACCATGAGTCATTTTTTCTAATTGTTCTTTATTCATACTTTCCACTCCTTAATATAACTTTCATATACAGTATGATAAAAATTACTTTTTATCTCAAGTTTTTCTACTTGAAAATGATGAAAAATCACATAATTGTTGTAATTAACTATGATTTAGATGTGTGAAATGTAAATAAATCGTAACAGTGGTTTTCCTTAAATGCATCATATCGTCAGAAACACCGATGAATAGAATTGAAAAAGTTTAACTGGTATTTGCAATTTAACTATCAACTGATAAAGGTTAAATCAACCTAGGACAACAATAGATAATTACTTTTTCCTATATCAGATTAAGAGATTTAGAATAACATCTTATCGCTACCAAATGTATCTCCCAATGCTTGTTGGGCTAACACATTAAGATAATGCCAAGGTCTATCATAATCAGGTTGGAAGAAGAAATCTTGGACAGCGAGCTGTTCAAGTGTGAAACCAGCAGATATTACTACTGAAATTGTGTTAATAGAAGCAGTAATATCTTCTTTTGACATGACTTGACCACCAAGTATACGGTGAGTGTCTTTATCATAAATAATTTTCATATGAATTTTCGTATCATCTTGCATAAACTGAGGACGAATCAATTCTTCTACGTATGTTTGACCTAAATTGCCATCATAATTATCGATTTCTGTACCGTGAATGCCAGTTTGTCCAAATTTATAATCAAATAATTGTAAACCTGAAGTACCAGAAACGCGTGGCATTGTCATTTCTTTACCCAACATGTTTTTTGCTGCGACAACGCCTTGACGTCTTGAATTTGTTGCTAATGCAATATAACGATCCTCAGATACTGGTGCAAAAGGAACTAATGTCGCATCGCCACCCGCATAGACATCTTTAGCAGATGTTTGTTGTTGGTGGTTAATGTTTATAATTCCTTTCTTACCTAAATCAATTTTATCTTTTAGCCACTCGGTAGCTGGTTCGACACCTACAGCAAATAAGACAGTATCTGCGTCATATTCATTTTTGTCGGTAACTACAGTAGTTACTTCGCCATTTTGATTTCCTGAAATTGATTTTACTGTTTCGCCACCTTTAAAATGAAGACCATGTTGCTGTGCATTTGTTTCTAATATGTCTGTAAATTCTTTATCTAAGTAAGTGTTTAATATACGATCAGCGACATCTACGATTGTAGTATCTATGTCTGCTTTAGCAAAAGCTTCAGCAGCTTCAATACCGATATAGCCACCTCCGACTACAACAGCCTTTTTGGCATCTTTCATGCGTTCTTTAATTTGATTTGCCCAATCACGTCCACGCATAAATAATACATGTTTATATTTTTCAATTCCATCGACTGGAGGGGTAACAGGTTTGCCACCAGGACTTAGGAACAATTTATCATAAGAATAAGTTGCTGTTTGACCTTGGTGTTCAACTACAACAGTCTTATTGTCAGTATCTAAATCTGTGACTGTGCTATTCGTATGAATATTTACACCTTGTGCCTTATAAGAGTCAACTGATGCGTAATGTAAATCATCTAATGATGATGAGATGTCTTCAAGATAACTTTGAATACCACAAGATAAAAAGGACGGTTGATCTGCACTTTCAAAAACTTGAATATCAGCATTTTCATCTTCTTTAAGCAATGTTTGGATCACTTCATATCCTGAATGAGATGTACCTACCACAATATATTTCATTATGAGGTCCTCCTTTTATTTATAAAAACGTATTGATTACGTTAGTTTTAGCAATTACATTATGATATTTACCCAGGTAGTTAAATTCTATTCAACGTCATTGAAAAAGTGATATATTCTTCAAAATTTTGTAAAAGAATTGGGGATTCGTTCACGTTCGATTAATATGGAACTTAAGTCATTGACTCAAGGATTTTTACATATGGGTAGTCGATAGTGGATTGAAATACGATTTTATCAAGTTTGTTTCAATATTTATGTTATTGGTAAGAGGGGATAATGTGTTCAAAATGTTTTGCGAAACTGTAGTTTAGTTATGCTTTTAGTTACTTAGATATTTATTTTACAAATATTGAAATTAAAAGGAGAGGCTGGGACATAATTCCTAGCAAAATAGCCAGTAAATGGGTTTTTTATAAATTCATTTACTGGCTTTTTATTTATAATACCTCGTATTGTTGTCTCGCTTTCTTAGGGGACAGCTTCAGCTTGTCCTGTTCTCTCAAGGACTCGCCAAAATACTTTGTCTTTATATGTGAAATACTAAAAAAATAAGACCCTTTCGTATAATTTAATAAACATCACTAAACTAAATTAACGAGGTGCCTTATGTATAAAGATTATAATGTGACTCAACTTACGCTACCAATGAAAACTTCATTTTTTATCCCCGCAAATGATATTTCACGACATGCAAATGATATTGTAGAAACAATTCCCGAGACTGAATTCGATGAATTAAGACATCATCGGGGTGCAACATCATACCATTCAAAAATGATTTTAAAAGAACTATGACATTTTACGTAAAGGTTGATGGTAAAGTGTAATGAAACCAGCAGTGAGTAAAAATAGACTTATTATACCATTTGTATTGAAATTTTTATCTTTCATACCAGTATTCGGTAGCATATCAGATGAACTTTGTTGTGGTAAGTCAGAAGATTGAACTTGACCTACGTAGTATGAATTGAGCTCACGTGTACTATCCACTGCTTGTGTCTGTTGAGTAGAGTGTCGTTTTACTTGTGAAGATGTTGTAGCAATATCTTGTGCAACATAACATTGTCGTGTATTGAGTTGACTATATTCTCCATAATTTCCACTTTTATATAGCACCACTCCATTTTTGTATACTTTATAAGTACCGACACCTGCACCAGATTTATTATTTATATCAATTGTGAAATAATCCCCTTTATCCTTAACTTTTTTGAAATTTTGTAAGTCCGGATTGCCACCACTATTTTTCATAGCTTGAATTGCTACAGCTTGTGCATCATGAGATGTTACTTCGGCTGCATGTGTCGTTGTGTCATTGACACTTGGAAATAATAATAATCCTGTTAATACAGTCGTTGCAATTAGAGAAATCTTTTTCACATTGATAACCCCATTTCGAATTGATGATATATGATGTATTTAAATTACTTTACGATTATAGTTTAGCACCTTGATTGCGAGATGATAGTAGTTTAAAAGAATTCAAATACAAATTTTAAGATACGTTAAAAATCTTAATAATCATAAACCATTGCTAATGATATAGCAGTAAAACAGACGGCAAGTATTGCTTCGTAAATAGCGAATCTTTAAGAATTTGTTAAATTGTTGTACATTTTTAAAAATAGTTAGTTTATAATTATTTTATAAAGTGGTTTATTTTGTTGAGTTAAATATATTAGAATGTGAGGGAGTATTTGAATTGAAGAAATTAGCAGTGATATGTGTGTTTACAATATTAATATTAGCTGGTTGTGGTCTTGGTGATAGTGATAATAATGGAAGCTCAACGATAAATGATGATCAACAATCAGGATATAAAAGTAACAGAGATTCAAAATCAAGTATAAGTAGAAATCAAACAGAAGATAATCAGCAGGACACACAACAAGATACCCATTCGAATAGATACTATGCTCAAGTTTGGTTAACTGCTTTAGATAGTTATAGAGGTGAAAGTGACCTTCCTTTTGACGATTTAGAAATTGTACATCAAAATATTTCTAATAAAGTTTTAGATCCCTATCACCCAGACGAATCAGCCAAACTACCTGAAGGAACAGAATTGTTAACAGCAAGTGTTACTGCAGCAGGTTCAGTTTATTATAAAAGTAATGGAGATGGCACAATTACAATATATAGTGTACCATCACATTTCCAAGGGAGTTGGCGTGACGCTGATTACTCTAAAAGAGAATCTCAACGCATTATAGATGATGCTCGTACAGTTAAGTTATACAACGCTAGTGAAAGTGAAATCAATAAGATAAGTCAGATGATGAGGACTGAATTTTCAGTTGGTGATAATTTAACAGATGAAGATGATACTTCTGAATCTGAAGATCAATCAAGTAGTTCTGATGAAGCAACGGTGACACGAAGTAATGTTATCGATATAGTTGAAGACTACGAAGGGCATCAATTAGATACAGACACATATATTTACAAAGAACCAGAAAAAGATAGCGATGGTAGTTGGGGGTTCTCATTTACAGATAAAGAAGGCCATTTAGAAGGATCTTATATTATCGATAAAGATGGAGAAGTAACGAAGTATGATGAAGATGGAGAGCCAGAATAACTAATAAGGCAGTAGAGATATCATAGTCTAATTATCTATGATGTTTCTACTGCCAATATTTATTTTATAATGTGTAAAAGACATTGAGATATGAGTTTTAAAATCATAAAATTTTTTTCGAAATGATAGGTAGACAAGTCGCCATTAAAATGATGAAAAAAAGATGTGCAACTAACCACCATGCAAATTCGTTCCAACTAAAGGAAAAAAATGGACGTTGCGCAAGAAAAACGAGAAGTGGATACATCAAAGTAAATATCAATACTAAAGGTAAGTATGCTAGATGATACAAGGATTTTGAATAATGATAGATAATTAAAAAGGCGAGATAAATCAATATTCCAATACTTAAATGAATCAGTACTTCAATAATTGTTGGCACTTCATCAGGGTTGATTAAAAAATCAATATTGAGTAATAACTGAGTTAAATGTGTGTTTTGTAGTAACACATCCATTAATATAGTTATAATAAGTAATATCACGCTAATCGTGGTTGCGCATAATAAATGATAAAATATTTTTAACCAATTCATATTAATCTCCTCCGTAAAACATTTTATTCTAAATTCCCTTTAAACATATATTCTAAGCCTCAATGACATATATTTCTTTATCACAAAAGATTCGGAACGCAAATATTCTAAATTATCAGAAAATATTTACAAATCTGAAAATTATTAGTATATTGATTACTATCCTATTAATATTGATTTATTTTAAAACGATAGCAGTTGATAGTTTTATAGCTTCATATGTAGATAGCTATATTAAAAAGAGTCACTATTGGGAGGGAACTCAATGAGTAAGGTTAATCATTTGATAGATGAAGATGAACGTTATTTTGCACATTCTGGACGGATTAAATATTATCCTCTAGTTATTGATCATGGTTATGGAGCCACGTTAATCGATATAGACGGTAAGTCTTATATTGATTTATTAGCAAGTGCAAGTTCGCAAAATGTGGGTCACGCTCCGAAGCCAGTAGTCGAAGCAATTAAGAACCAAACTGAGAAATTTATTCATTATACACCAGCATATATGTATCATGAACCGTTAGTGCGATTATCAAAAAAATTATGTGACATTGCTCCTGGAAATTATGAGAAAAGAGTTACTTTCGGATTAAGTGGCTCTGATGCTAATGATGGGATTATAAAGTTTGCACGAGCGTATACAGGACGTCCATACATCATAAGTTTTACTAATGCATACCATGGTTCAACATTTGGTTCATTATCGATGTCTTCAATTAGTTTGAATATGCGTAAGCGTTACGGGCCATTACTTAATGGATTTTACCATATACCTTTTCCCGATAAGTATAGGGGGATGTTTGAGCAAGCTAAACCTAACACAGTTGAGGAATATTTAGCTCCTTTAAAAGAAATGTTTACAAAATATGTCCCTGCGGAGGAAGTTGCATGTATTGTGGTTGAAACAATTCAAGGTGACGGTGGCTTACTTGAACCCGTACCAGGTTATTTTGAAGCATTACAAGAGCTTTGCCACGCTCACAATATTCTTATTGCAGTCGATGATATCCAACAAGGATTAGGTCGTACAGGAAAGTGGAGTTCCGTAGATCATTATCATTTTACTCCAGATTTAATGACATTTGGAAAGTCATTAGCTGGAGGTTTACCAATGTCTGCGATTGTAGGTCGTAAAGAAATCATGGAAAGTCTTGAAGCACCTGCTCATTTATTTACAACTGGTGCAAATCCTGTAAGTTGTGAAGCAGCCTTAGCTACGATAAAGATGATTGAAGATGAAGATTTACTAAACGCTTCATGGAAAAAGGGGAGTTACGTTAGAAAAAGAATAGACCCATGGATAGAACGTTACCAATATGTAGGTGATGTTCGAGGTATTGGATTATCAATTGGAATAGACATAGTATCAAATAAAATTGAGAAAACTAGAGATTCTGAAGCAGCATTAAAGATATGTAATTACTGCTTTGAAAATGGTGTGATTATCATAGCAGTTGCGGGTAATGTTTTAAGATTTCAACCACCACTTGTGATTACCTATAAGCAACTTGATAAAGCATTAGATACAATAGAAGAGGCGCTTGAAAAGTTGGAAAGAGGAGAATTAAATCAATATGACATTAGTGGTCAAGGTTGGTAAGAAGCATGTAGATGAATAGCAATTCCTCGATAATAAATAACAATATTAATATAGGGAGTGGGACAGAATTCATAACGAGTTCATTGTCCTACTCCCTATATTTTAATTTAATCTATAAGTCTTTCATTTATTTTCTAGGTACTTGATACGCTTCTTCATCATTCTTTTTGGAATGTCTAATTCCATAAATTAAATAAATAATTATACCTACAATAAACCATATCAGTGTATACAACTTAGCTTCAAAACTTAATCCCCAAAATACTAGCAATACTAATATAAATGTAATTGCAGGCAATATAGGATATAAAGGTAATTTAAACTCTGGCTTAGGTAAATCTTTCCCTTCACGTTTTCTTAATCGATACATTGCTAGTGACACAAACATGAATGCAACAAGGGTACCTGCGGAAATCAATTGTGCTAAGAAAGCAAACGGGAACATTGATCCGATAACTACGCCAATGATTGTAAGTATGACAAGTGCTCGATTAGGTAAATGTTTGTGATTCAATTGACTTAACCAAGAAGGGAGTAAACCATCTCGTCCAAATGAATATAATAGACGTGAACCTGCAAGCATCATACCGATTAATGCAGTGAACATACCGATGACAGAAATTGCTTGAACAACTGCAGCAATAATACCATGACTACTTTCTCGTAATGCCCAACCTACTGGCTCTGCATTATCAGCGTATTGAGAGTAATGGAACATGCCAACAAGAACAAGTGCTACGGCCACAAACAATACAATTGCTACTATGAGTGACCCTAAGATTCCTCTAGGCATTGTCTTCTGTGGATTAATCGCTTCAGCTGAATTAGCAGCAATAGAGTCAAAACCAATATAAGCTAAAAAAATCATTGAAACTCCAGCATAAATACCTTGCCAACCTCCAAAGTCGCCAGTTTCAGTAACTTTATGTTCTGGAATAAAAGGTATATAGTTACTGAAATTAATCGCAGTTAGCCCAACAATCACAAATAAAATGATGGCCAACACCTTTAATATAACCAATACATTTTCCATACGAGCGGCTTCGTTCATTCCGCGTGATAATAGTAATGCAGTTAAAATAATCACTACAGCAGCAATGATATCAATGACACCACCGTTACTTCCAAATGGATTAGATAATGATTTAGGTAAAGAAATGCCCAATGGTGCAATAAGACCTCTTAAGTTAGCAGAAAAGCCTGAAGCAACGAAAGCAACAGCAATAAAGTATTCTGCTAAAAGCGCCCAACCGGCAACCCATCCGAATAATTCACCAAAAAGAACATTAATCCATGAATAAGCTGAACCAGCAAAAGGCATTGTAGATGCCATTTCTGCATAAGTAAAGGCTACAAGACCTGCCACAATAGCAGCTAATAAGAATGACAATGAAACAGCAGGTCCGGCATGCTCAGCCGCGACAACACCTGGTAAAGTGAAGATAGATGTAGAAACAATTGTACCAACACCTAGTGCAAGAAAGTCGCGTACACGTAATGTGCGTTTAAGATGCCCATCTTTACTTTGATAAATAGTAGGATTCTCTTTTCGAGTCATCCGATTAAAAAAACTTCCCATAACAAACCTCCATAACATCAACTTACTATTAACATGAGTCAGCAAACATTCCTTAACAATACGTATTAAAAAATCATCTACATGTAGATAAAATGAATTGGCTGATTCTGATAATTAATATAATAGCACAGAAGATAAATATTTTGTCTAAAAATTCTGAAAAATTAACAAAAATTATTTTCCTCAGTGATTAAGTTAATATAGTAAAATTTCAATAGGCTAAAAAGGATATAAATTGAATGTTAATATCACAGGAATTTTCATTTATGGTATTTGTCATGTATTTCTTCACATGATTTATAAATTAGTAAAGTAATTATATTTGTAAAACATGTTATCGTAAAAGAGAGCATCATGATAATGATGAAAAATAATCGGTATTAGTCAATTAAAACAATTATATACACGGAATTATTGTTCAATGAGTGTTAGTGTAAATGATTAATTGAAGAAGTTATGTTAAAAAAATGCTAGATATCAAACGATGGTTCTATGAGAGAAGATATCCATCAATCAAATGTTGATAATTAAGGATGAATGTAAATGGAAATTAAACAAATTAAATATTTCGTAGAAGTTGTACGACAAGGTGGTATGACGCAAGCATCTGAACACTTATACATTGCACAGTCAACGATTAGCAAAGCGATTAAAAATATTGAAAATGAATACGATATTACATTGTTTGACCGGTCACAAAAACAAATAAAACTAACAGATATAGGTCAAACATTTTATGATAATAGTTTAGAATTTTTAGCTTTATTCGAGAAATTATCTTTAGAAATGAATGACATTGTGAACGTTCAAAAAGGTCATATTAAAATAGGCTTATCACCAATGATGAATGTTCAAATGTTTACAAATGCATTGAATCAGTTTCACAGACTCTATCCTAATGTGACATATGAAGTGATTGAGGGTGGTGGTAAAATTGTTGAGAACTTAACATCTAATGATGATGTGGATATTGGTATTACTACATTACCTGTAGATCACACTGAATTTCATTCAACTTCTTTATATAATGAAGAATTATTATTAGTAGTAAGTAATGACCATCATTTAGCACATTTAAATAAAGTAGACATGGCAGATTTGAAAGATGAAGAGTTTGTTTTATTTCATGATGATTATTATTTAAAAGATCAAATTATAGAGAACTGTAAAAGGCTAGGCTATTACCCTAAAACTGTTGCTAATATTTCTCAAATTAGTTTTATCGCTAATATGATTCAACAAGGAATAGGAATTAGTATCGTTCCAGAAAGTTTAGTTAATTTAATGGGGAATAACGTAACGTCCATTCAATTAGAGAATGTTGAATTATCATGGCATCTTGGCGTGATATGGAGAAAAGATGCTTATCTCAATCATGTAACTCGCAAATGGATTGAATTTATTTCTGAGATGAAACCAACATAGGTCAATATTTAGTAAAAGATTTTATATCAAAGTCGATATTACAACTTGTCAATTTTTAATAACGCCAAAGATATGTAAGAGGCACAAACACATCTTTAATGTATTGTACATATGCACGTAAATTTCATTAAGGTACACCAATAGTTCTCACTCCACAATTTAAATATTAAAATGACTAGTACATAAATTGAAGTGTGCTTTTCAAGTAGGTGTTTATACTTAAATAACTGAGCCTGAGACATCGATATTTGTCTCAGGTGTTTTGTATATTGGAAGTTAATGGCTGAATTTAAAATGTGCCGAAGTAAATCTTTATATTATAAATTCTTTAAAAAGGTATACGACGGTAGATATTTTAATCAATTACTATTTTTTTGATGTTTTGACGTTATATTTATTGATAAATATTTGGAATTCACTGTATTTAATTGTTAGTTTATACATAGAGGTGGGTATGGCCTAGTAGGTAGTCTTTTAATAAAGGCATTGAATTGATGTCTTTATTGACGAAAAAGACCGCGATTAACTCATATTCGTTTATTTCATATATGAATAAACAAAGTATTACATTTTTCTATAGGAAACCTATTCCTTTTATGAATGGTTAACATCGTTATTATGTATTTTATTAATACTTTGTCACGTACTATAATAATAAACGTAATAAAGTTAGTCGCTGAATTGATTGCTTCAGAAAAGTGTTGAAAAATTGTCATTAAAATGAATTTTTTATATCTGAACTGAAGTAAAATTCTAGTTATTTTAATAGAAATATTATACAAATAAGCTAACACAGTTATTTGTGTAACTTTATTATGAAGGAGTTCGTTAAAATGAAAAAATTTGGGAAAAAAGTTGTTTTAGTAGGAGACGGTTCCGTAGGTTCAAGTTATGCATTTGCTATGGTGACTCAAGGAATTGCAGATGAATTTGTAATTATTGATATTGCAAAAGATAAAGTGGAAGCAGACGTTAAAGATTTAAACCATGGTGCACTTTACAGTTCTTCACCAGTGACTGTAAAAGCTGGAGAATATGAAGATTGTAAAGATGCAGATTTAGTTGTTATTACAGCAGGTGCACCTCAAAAACCGGGTGAAACTCGTTTACAACTTGTTGAGAAAAATACTAAAATCATGAAAAGTATCGTAACTAGTGTCATGGATAGTGGCTTTGATGGTTTCTTCCTAATTGCTGCAAACCCAGTTGATATCTTAACACGTTATGTTAAAGAAGTTACAGGTTTACCAGCTGAACGTGTTATTGGTTCTGGTACAGTGCTTGATAGTGCAAGATTCAGATATTTAATAAGTAAAGAATTAGGTGTTACATCAAGTAGTGTTCACGCTAGCATTATAGGTGAACATGGTGACTCTGAACTTGCAGTTTGGTCTCAAGCAAACGTTGGAGGTATTTCAGTGTATGATACATTGAAAGAAGAAACTGGTAGCGATGCTAAAGCGAATGAAATTTATATTAATACAAGAGATGCTGCTTACGATATCATTCAAGCTAAAGGATCTACGTATTATGGTATAGCTCTAGCACTATTACGTATTTCTAAAGCTTTACTAAATAATGAAAATAGTATTTTGACAGTTTCTAGTCAACTTAATGGTCAATATGGATTTAACGATGTTTATCTTGGCTTACCAACACTTATCAATCAAAATGGTGCAGTTAAAATTTATGAAACACCATTAAATGATAACGAACTACAATTACTAGAAAAATCAGTGAAAACTTTAGAAGACACTTATGATTCTATAAAACATTTAGTTTAAAACTTATGAGAATGACGAAGATGTTTTGAGTGAACTTAATTTTTGAAAGGAAATGAATATAAATGGCGGAAAAACAATATTCTGCAGCACAAATGGTAATTGATACTTTAAAAAATAATGGAGTTGAGTATGTATTTGGTATTCCAGGTGCGAAAATCGACTACTTATTTAATGCACTAGAGGATGACGATATTGAATTAGTCGTTACGCGTCATGAACAAAACGCAGCGATGATTGCACAAGGTATTGGTCGTTTAACAGGAAAACCAGGTGTGGCTATTACTACAAGTGGCCCAGGGGTAAGTAACTTAACTACTGGTTTATTAACTGCAACTTCTGAAGGTGACCCTGTATTAGCTATCGGTGGTCAAGTTAAAAGAAATGACTTATTACGTTTAACACATCAAAGTATTGATAACGCATCATTACTTAGATCCTCAACTAAATATAGTGCAGAAGTACAAGATCCAGAATCACTATCAGAGGTTATTACGAATGCAATGCGTACAGCCACTTCAGGTAAAAATGGAGCGAGCTTTATCAGTATTCCACAAGATGTTATTTCATCACCTGTCAAAGCTGATGCAATTTCATTATGTCAAAAACCACATCTTGGTGTACCTTCAGAACAAGAAATTAATGAAGTGATTGAGGCTATTAAAAATTCTAAATTCCCAGTATTATTAGCTGGAATGAGAAGTTCAAGCCAAGCTGAAACAGAAGCTATTCGCCGTTTAGTTCAAAAAACAAATTTACCTGTTGTTGAAACATTCCAAGGTGCCGGCGTAATTAGTCGCGAATTAGAAAATCACTTCTTCGGTCGTGTTGGTTTATTTAGAAACCAAGTGGGTGACGAATTACTTAGAAAAAGTGATTTAGTTATCACAATCGGTTATGACCCTATTGAATATGAAGCAAGTAACTGGAATAAAGAATTAGATACTAAAATCATCAATGTCGATGAAGAACATGCTGAAATCACTAATTACATGCAACCAGTTAAAGAGTTAATCGGAAACATTGCAGGTACAATAGATATGATTTCTGAACATGTAAATGAACCATTTATTAATCAAGATCATTTAGATGAACTTGAAAAATTAAGAGGCGAAATCACAGAAGCAACTGGAATTAAAGCAACTCACAAAGAAGGTGTGATGCACCCAGTTGAAATCATTGAAACAATGCAAAAAGTTTTAACTGATGATACTACTGTAACTGTAGATGTGGGAAGCCATTACATTTGGATGGCTCGTAAATACAGAAGTTACAATCCTAGACATTTACTATTTAGTAACGGTATGCAAACTCTAGGTGTTGCACTTCCATGGGCTATTTCAGCTGCACTTGTACGTCCAAATACACAAGTTGTTTCTGTAGCTGGAGACGGTGGTTTCCTATTCTCAGGACAAGAATTAGAAACTGCAGTACGTAAAAACTTAAATATCATTCAATTAATTTGGAATGATGGTCGTTATAACATGGTTGAATTCCAAGAAGAAATGAAATATAAACGCTCTTCAGGTGTAGAATTTGGACCAGTTGATTATGTAAAATATGCAGAATCATTTGGCGCTAAAGGATTACGTGTGACTAATCAAGAAGAATTAGAGGCAGCACTTAAAGAGGGTTACGAAACTGATGGACCAGTATTAATTGATATCCCAGTTAACTATGCAGATAATGTTAAATTATCTACAAATATGTTACCAAATGCTTTAAATTAATAAATTAACCAATGATACTAAGGTGAATTTTAATAAAACGCACTCTAAGGTTGAAAGGCTACCTTAGAATGCGTTTCTTCAAGTAATGAATATTAATAGGAGTGATTATGAATGACTAATGTATTATATCAACACGGAACATTAGGAACTTTAATGGCAGGTTTATTAGAAGGAACTGCTTCAATTAATGACTTATTAGAACATGGTGATTTAGGTATTGCTACGCTTACAGGTTCTGATGGAGAAGTAATTTTTGTTGATGGTAAAGCTTATCATGCAAATGAACATAAAGAATTTATAGAATTGACAGGCGACGAAATGACACCATATGCAACTGTTACAAAATTCAAAGCAGACTCAAGTTTTAAAACATCTAATAAAAATCAAGAAGAAGTATTCGATGAAGTTAAAAAACAAATGAAAAGTGAAAATATGTTCTCGGCAGTTAAAATTTCAGGAACGTTTAAAAAAATGCATGTACGTATGATGCCTGGTCAAGAACCTCCATACACACGTTTAATTGATTCAGCTCGTAGACAACCTGAAGAAACACGTGAAAATATCAAAGGTTCAATCGTAGGTTTCTTCACTCCAGAATTATTCCATGGTATTGGTTCTGCAGGTTTCCATATTCACTTTGCAAATGATGATCGTGATTTTGGTGGTCATATTTTAGACTTTGAAGTGGATGATGTGACTGTTGAAATACAAAACTTTGAAACATTTGAACAACACTTCCCAGTAGATGCTAAATCATTTACTGATGCTGACATTGACTATAAAGATATAGCCGATGAAATCAGAGAAGCTGAATAATTGTTAGCTAGATGTACCTTAACTCCAAACATTATAGACTACAATGATTTGTATACTAAATAGATGAGGATAAGATAAAATATGTATTGAATATATTGTCTTATCTCGGTAACGAACCCCGACATAGAGAATTTCTGAATGAAACTCTCTATGTTGGGGTTTCTTGTACTACTATTGAAAAAGTTTGATATAAACAACATCTTCAATTCAAGTATAAATTATCTATATGGTTAACAAAGCCTAGGACATGAATTTGTGTTCTAGGCTTTGTTATATGTTTATGGTGATTAGAATTTATAAAGTAAATGCATTTCAAATATGGGGTTGTTTATTTGTAGAATAAATATATTTTTTTTGAGAAAAGGTCATATTTTATAATGACTAATTTACCTAAGATATCAATCTGGTTGTGTGTATTCAAGGTGATAAGCGTATAAAAATGTATAAGCCATATCTAGATAGGGTGTCTCTAAATGATGTTTTTTTGCACATTTATATATATAACCCTGTATGGCCTCGACTTCAAGAGGATGCTTGTTAATGACATCGTAATACATACTTGTTCCCATTTCGTCTGGATAACCTTTATAAATATTTAAAATATCATCAACGATATGATCTTCAAAGTCAATTTGTTCAGCTCTAGCAACTTTAAGACCATCAACTAATATACGACGACACAACGACTCAATATGAGGAGATTTTAAAATTTTAGCTGGTTGTTGTCCAATAGCAGTGATGGTATTTATACCTAAATTCACTAATAATTTATACCAAATGCTTTTTTCAATATTTTCTTGTAAAACCACCTCTATTTTGGAAGGATGAACCATTTGCTTGAATTGACGAGTTAGTGTGCTATCTTGAATATATAGTTGGTAATCTCTGAAATGTTGAACATTGTTGTTAACTTTTTGTCCGCTAATATAGACGACTGCTTGAAAGACATGTTGATATGGAAGTTTATTAAGCTGTCCATAGCCATTTTGTGCTAAGATAATGAGCGAATCGTCATGAGTGATTTTAGGTAATTGTTTAATGACGTCATCCAATTGATGTGTTTTAACTGCTATGATAATGACATCAAAAGTTTGATTAATATGATTAAATGAAGTCACTTTAACATTACTTCCATTAGAAGTATTTTCTGGGAAATAGGTCATTAATTTATCTTGCCGGCCGATGAGTTCCGTATCTGGTAGAACTTTTTTTAATTCAAAAGCTAACGTTGTACCCACTGCACCTGGGCCTATAATGGCAATTGTCATAACTTTATTCTTTCCTTTCTTTTTACGATTCATTATACTATTGCTAATAATAAAGGAAATTGAGGGTGAAATGAATTGAAAACTTTAAATCATTTAAACAAAATGAAGGCATCACAGCAAAAGATTTCTATGGTTACAGCTTATGATTATCCTAGTGCTAAGCAAGCACAACAAGCTGAAATTGACATGATTTTGGTAGGAGATTCTTTAGGAATGACAGTGTTAGGATATGATAGTACTGTTCAAGTTACATTGAACGATATGATTCATCATGGTAAGGCTGTTAAAAGAGGTGCTTCAGATACATTTATAGTTGTTGATATGCCTATAGGGACTGTTGGTTTAAGTGATGAAGAAGATCTAAAAAATGCACTTAAGCTTTATCAAAACACGAATGCTAACGCTGTCAAAGTAGAAGGGGCTCATCTTACATCATTTATTCAAAAAGCAACTAAAATGGGTATACCTGTTGTTTCTCACTTAGGTCTTACACCTCAAAGTGTAGGTGTAATGGGGTATAAACTTCAAGGGGATACAAAGACAGCCGCTATGCAACTTATCAAAGATGCTAAAGCTATGGAAACTGCTGGTGCAGTAGTACTGGTTTTAGAAGCCATACCTAGTGATTTAGCTCGAGAAATTAGTCAGCAACTCACTATTCCAGTTATAGGTATAGGGGCAGGAAAAGATACTGATGGGCAAGTGTTAGTGTATCATGATATGTTAAATTATGGTGTTGATCGACACGCTAAGTTTGTTAAGCAATTTGCAGACTTTTCAAGTGGTATTGATGGATTAAGGCAATATAATGAAGAAGTTAAAGCAGGGACGTTTCCTTCTGAAAATCATACTTACAAAAAACGTATTATGGATGAGGTAGAGCAACATGACTAAAGTTATTACAACAATCAATGAAATGCAATCTATTGTTAAACAACATCAACGTGAAGGTAAAACAATAGGATTCGTTCCGACTATGGGAGCTTTACATGATGGTCATTTAACCATGATGAAGCAATCTGTAAGCGAAAATGATCTCACGGTTATTAGTATATTTGTGAATCCCTTGCAGTTTGGACCTAATGAGGATTTTGATGCTTATCCACGTCAACTCGATGATGATGTGGCTGCAGTAAAAAAGTTACAAGTGGATTATGTTTTCCATCCGAGTGTAGATGAAATGTATCCAGAAGAATTAGGTATTCATCTGAAAGTTGGACACTTGGCACAAGTATTAGAGGGAGCACAAAGACCTGGACACTTCGAAGGTGTTGTGACCGTGGTCAACAAACTATTTAATATTGTGCAACCAGATTATGCCTATTTTGGGAAAAAGGATGCACAACAATTAGCTATTGTTGAAAAGATGGTTAAAGACTTTAATCTTCCTGTACATGTTATCGGTATTGATATCGTAAGAGAAAAAGATGGTTTAGCCAAAAGCTCTAGAAATATTTACTTGACCTCTGAAGAACGAAAAGAGGCAAAACATTTATATCAAAGTCTACGCTTAGCAAAGAATTTGTATGAAGCGGGTGAACGAGATAGCAATGAGATTATAGGTCAAATCGCTGCGTATTTAAACAAAAATATTAGTGGACATATTGATGATTTGGGTATTTATAGTTATCCAAATCTTATACAACAATCAAAGATTCATGGACGAATATTCATATCATTGGCAGTTAAATTTTCTAAAGCAAGATTGATAGATAATATAATTATTGGAGATGACTATATTGATTAGAACATTTATGAACTCAAAAATCCATAGAGCTAGAGTTACAGAATCTAATTTAAATTACGTTGGAAGCATAACAATAGATGCCAATATATTAGATGCGGTTGATATTTTACCCAATGAAAAGGTTGCTATTGTTAATAATAATAATGGTGCTCGATTTGAAACATATGTCATTGCTGGAGAACGTGGTAGTGGAAAGATGTGTTTAAATGGCGCGGCTTCAAGACTAGTTGAAGTTGGAGACGTCATTATTATTATGACATATGCACAATTAAATGAAGATGAAATGGTAGATCACTCACCAAAAGTAGCTGTGTTAAATGAAAATAATGAAATTATAGAAATGATAAATGAGAAAGAAAATACGATATCAAATGTATAAGAAATGAGATGGAATTCGTTCTCAAGTGATAGTGTCATTATCGATTTTGAAATCAAAAAGGTTTGAAAAGATATAAATAAGATGATGATTGAATCAATAAAATACTATGAGCATGATTAAGAGTCTGGACACAAGGTAGATGGATGTCCAGACTCTTTTTTATTTCAATTATATTGTTTTGAAGTAAATGTCTAAATAATAATGAAGAGAAATACATACTATTACTATAAATCAATTTGAGAATATATGAGTTGAAAAAGTGGCGGAAAATATATACTCCTTTATATGGAATCTATATACCACAATTCACTATGTCCGATTAAATAAATAAGATTTTTAGGATTTTTGTAGAAAACAATATAAATAAAATGATATAATTTAAAAGATTACAAAATATTTATTATAGGAGGGTTTTATATGCATTGTCCGAATTGCGGTAATCCAATAGAAGATGATGATTTATTCTGTGGTGAATGTGGACATAAAATAAGTCGACATCCACAGTCAGTCAGAAATGCAGAAAGTGAAATAACAAAAGCTGAAAAGAATGATGAAGAACAAAACATAACATCAAATAATAAAGAAAACAACGCAGCGACTCATCAAAATGTTGATTCAACATCTCATGATGAGACTAGATCAAATGAAAATGACGTAGCAGATTCAACATTACAATCTAAGCAGTCACATAATGATACCCAACAATCAAATCTCTCTACATACCATCAAAGACCTCAACATCGAGAAATTCCTCAAAATCAACACAATCACGATCAACAGCAAAGTCAAATAGGTCAACAAGCTAAACAAGTAACAAATGAAAGTAAAGGTTTCTTTAAAAGTGCATTTACTGCACCTGATAAAATCATTCAAACTAATCATGTTTTCAGTTTTAAATTATTATTATCATTATTAATAATCGGTTTTATTGTATTAGCAATTTTACTCGCTTCCGTAATACCAGTTGAGATTGGTATTTTCGGTACTACAAGAGGAAGTTTGGTAACGAGTATCATTTTTGGTATTATTCTATTTTTGGTTGTCATAGTAGGTGCAATATTTGGGCTTACACGTTTAGTAGTTAGACAACCTATTGCATTTAAAAAAGTATTATCAGACTATGTGTTAATTAATAGTGTTTCGTTAGCAATTTTAATTATTTCTGTAATTTTAATATTAGCAGAATCATACAGCTTTGGCGGAAGTATAGCATTATTGTCTTTATTATTATTTATTGCTTCTGGTATTTATCTAATTGCGAAGTATAGCACTGGTAATCAAACAAGAATATCCAGCTTTTATGGTGTGATTATTTATATCATTATTTTGTTCTTATTTATTCGTATTTTTGGGGAGGCATTTTTCCATCAAATATTTGGTGATTTTATAGAAGAACTAGGGGATTTATTTGAAGGAGGAACTTATTAAAATATGAAATATTGCAGTAATTGTGGTCAACCTCTTCGAGAAGGTGTAAAGGTGTGTACAAATTGTGGTACGCCTGTGAGAAATGATGGACCTAATTATAAACATTCAGAACAACGTTATTCTCATCAACAACCACGTTCCAATAAGAGTAATAAAAAAACTTGGTTGATTGTTACTATAGTGTTAGCCATTATCATTGCTTTGGTAGTAATCTTTACTATAGCTAAAAATCAAATGTCTCCAGAAAAACAAGCGACTCACATTGCACATGCTATCAAAAAAGACGATGCTAAATCATTATCTAAGCAATTAACATCAAACGATCATCGTTTAAATGAAGAAGAAGCACGTGCGTACTTAAAGTATATTAAAGCAGAAAGTGATTTAAAGCATGTTGCTGACAAAGTTGAAGAAAACACCAAAGATATTAAAAATAATCACTATAACAATTTATCTGTAGATGCAAATGATAATAATATTTTAAATATATCTAAAGACGGGAAAAAATATGTTTTTTTTGATAACTATCAATTTAATGTTCCTCAAAAAACAATTACGATCGTTTCAAGTGATAGTGGTGAAATTACTTATGAATTTAACGGGGATAAACATCATATTTCTGTAGAAGAAGATGACGATAAAGAATTAGGAACATTTCCTATCGGTGATTATAATTTAAAAGCATCAAAAGACATGGAAGGTAAAAATTTTAAAGGCGCTATTACAATTGATATGAGTGAAAGTGATAGTATTGCATATGAATCGTTTAAACAAAAACGTTTTAATGTTGATACTGAAGGCGGATATATATTAGATAATGTAAAAATATATGCTAATGGTAAAGAAATAGGCGATGGTTTTTCATCAGAAACATATGGTCCTTATGATCCAGATGAAGAAGTTATCGTTCACGCTGAAGGTTCATACGAAGGAAAAACTTTTAAATCAAATTCGGTCAATGTAGCAAGTGCAAGCGAAAAAGATGGTGGTGTGACAGATGTCACAGTCAAATTCGATGAAGAAGCTATTGATCAGTATGTCGATAAAAAATTAGATGAAAAATACGATGATTCAGATGACGAGTCAGATAACGATTCAAGTAGTGGCGAAGTAACGCGTGAAAATGTAATTGATAAAGTAGAGTCATATGAAGGACATACACTAGATACTGATACGTATACGTATAAAGAACCTGAAAAAACCGGTGATGGTAAATGGGGTTTTTCATTCTTAGATAAAGATGGAGATTTAGCTGGATCGTACACGGTAGACATTGACGACGGTTATGTTACAGAATATGACGAAGATGGTGAAGAAGTTGGATCTGGTTATTAATATTTAATGTAAGAACCTGAGACAAAAATAATTGTCTCAGGTGTTTTATTGTAGTGGAAATTGATGACTAATTTTAAAGTAGCTATGTAACAAATTTTTATTTTTAGGACTTGTTGTTAAAATGTGGAAATACACGCAATTCAAATTCGGTCGCTTTTTTTAATTTTTTAAGAGTTAAAGTCGAATTGTCTTGTACATTCGATATTTCCTTTATATATTCGCTAATATATAATATTATTAAATAATGTGTTATGTAGATGAAAGAGAGGTCATATTGTGATTGAAGCGAATCAAATTTTAGCTAAAATGAAAAATCAAAAAATCAACTATGATAAAGTATTAAGAAAGATAATTTCTCAATGGGAACGTGATGGAGAACGCCCTAAAATCTTACTTCATAGTTGTTGTGCACCTTGTAGTACATATACGTTAGAGTTTTTAACACAATATGCGGATATAGCGATTTATTTTGCGAATCCTAATATACATCCCAAAAGTGAATATTTAAGACGTGCTAAAGTTCAAGAACAATTTGTAAATGATTTTAATAATAAAACAGGTGCAAATGTAAAGTATATTGAAGCCGAATATGAACCGCATAAATTTATGAAAATGGCAAAAGATAAAGGTTTAACTGAAGAGCCGGAAGGTGGACTAAGATGTACGGCTTGTTTCGAGATGCGATTAGAAATTGTTGCAAAAGCTGCTTTAGAACATGGTTACGATTATTTTGGTAGTGCAATCACACTCTCTCCAAAGAAAAATGCGCAATTAATCAATGAACTAGGTATGGATGTACAAAATATATATAATGTAAAATATTTACCAAGTGATTTTAAAAAGAATAAAGGGTATGAACGTTCTATCGAAATGTGTAATGATTATAATATTTTTAGACAATGTTATTGTGGTTGTGTATTTGCAGCGATGAAGCAAGGTATAGATTTTAAACAAATAAATAAAGATGCTCAAGCATTTTTACAACAATTTTAAAAATATAAAATGTGAGGCTCGGACATAATTCCTAGCAAAATAGCCAGTAAATGAGTTTTCATAAATTCATTTACTGGCTTCTTTATTTACAATACTTCGTATTGTTGGCTCGCTTTCTTAGGGGACAGCTTCAGCCTGTAGTCTTCAGCTTGTCCTGTTCCCTCAAGAGTCTCGCCAAAATACTTTGTATTCATATGTAATTTTACATTAAAATACTTTAAAAAAATAAGCCCTTTCGTATAATTTAATAAACATCACTAAACTAAATTAACGAGGTGCCTTATGTATAAAGACTATAACATGACTCAACATACTCTACTAATGGAAACTTCAGTTCTTATCCCCACGAATGATATTTCACGACATGTAAATGATATTGCAGAAACAATTCCCGATACTGAATTCGATGAATTCAGACATTATCGTGGCTTAATATAAGAAAAGTAACAGCTCAACGAGGTGAAAATCATCAAAAAAATTATAAAAAAGACAATTTCTATATTATTTCAATAGAAATTGTCTTTATTTACTTATCTTGGACCTTTTTGTCCCAGGCTCATTTGTATATTTATATCGTTTTTTGGATGAATCGTATGATGGCTATCACTACAATGACAATCATTGAAACGAAAGATAAGATTTTGAAATGCTTACTTTTTGTTTCTTTATTAGATTCTCCATTTTCCATCATTTCCTGTAGTTCTCGTTCTATCTCAAGATCTAAATCAGTTTTTTGATAACCATTTAAACCTTGTCTATCTATATGGTCATTTTGATGTTTATAGTTGTTATTACTATCTTTTTTAGTATCGGTATCTTCTTTGTTTATTTTATCCATGATAGGACCTCCAATGAATAATAGCATTCTTAAACTTTTATACGTTATTTATTAAATTATTCATTATTTAAAAGGCAGCTTCATAATTGTAATTTATGCATCTAAACCAATAATATCACTTACATTAGCATAACCATGTCGAGTTAAATAATGCGCAATTTCTTTATTCATTTTCTTAGTCAAACCTGGTCCTTCAATGACTAATGAAGAGTATATTTGTAGTAATGATGCACCGTTTCTTAACATTTTGATAGCATCTTCAGAACTGAATATACCACCAGTTCCAATAATTAAGAAGTTACCTCGTGTTTGTTGATAGGCATATTTAACCAGTTGTAAGTTTCTTTGGAATAATGGTCTGCCACTCAAGCCACCTTTTTGTATTTTATTTTTTGAATTTAATCCATCGCGTTGTCGTGTCGTATTTGCCAACATAACCCCATCGAATGTATCTGTAATTGAAGGCAAGATTTTTTTAAAACCATCTAATTCCATATCAGATGTTAACTTTAAAAAGATAGGTACATTAATATTGTTCTTAGCTTTAAATGAATTTAAAGCATCACATAACATCGAAAATTCATCTTCGTCGTGAAAGTTTTGGAGATTTTCTGTATTTGGGGAGCTAATATTCACTGTAAAGAATGAGACGTCATTTTTAAATGTGTCAATCACTTTAATGTAATCTTGATAGCGATTTTCATAGGAAGTTGTTTTATTCACACCAACATTTAATCCTACTGGTATTGAGCATGAATGATTACGTAAATTACTTAGTGCTTTATTCATACCCTTATTATTGAATCCCATACGATTGATGAGTGCATCATCTTCTAGTAAACGATACATGCGTGGTTTTGGATTACCTGGTTGAGGCTTAGGTGTTATACCGCCGAGTTCAATTGCACCGAAGCCAATGTTTTCAAGTGCTTTTGGAACTTCACAAGATTTATCAAAACCTGCAGCTAACCCGATAGGATTATCAAAAGAAATACCGTGAATGTGTTGCGTTAATATTGGATTGTTATAAGTAAATAACTTATTAACGATAGGTAAAATGGGTGAACATTTTTGAACACACTTCAACGCATTGATGGTCAAACCATGTGCTCGTTCAGGATCTAATTTGAATAATAAAGGCTTAACTAATTTGTACATATAAATGCTCCTATTTCATTATATTTGAGGCTTACTATCCCCAGTTAATATGTTTGAAATTCATTCTTTTAATAGACTAGCATTTTCATGTAAAATTTCATAGTTAAATATTAGAAAGTTAAAAAATTGACTTAATTTAATAATATAAAGAATTTAAGATTAATGTTTTCATTATAGGTAATATAATAATGTAGATATAATATAAAGTTAAGAGGGTGAGAAAATGAATGAACAATGGATGAGCGCATTGCCACTTGACAATGTGAAAGACATTTCTCCAGTAAGTGGCGGAGATGTAAATGAAGCATTTAAAGTCACTACAGTTGAAGAAGATATTTTTTTTCTACTCGTTCAACGTCAACGATCAGAAGCCTTTTATGCCGCAGAAATTGCAGGACTAAATGAATTTGAAAATGCAGGTATAACAGCTCCAAGAGTAATTGCAAGTGGAGAGATAAATGGAGATGCATATTTATTATTAAGTTTTCTTGAAGAAGGTAGTCAAGGGAGTCAAAGAGAGCTTGCTCGATTAGTTGCTAGAATGCATAGCCAATACCAACAAGATAATAAATTTGGATTCCGTTTACCACATGAAGGTGCAGATATTTCCTTTGATAATTCATGGACTGAGACATGGAAAGAGATTTTTATAAATCGTAGAATGGATCACTTACAAGATGAGTTATTACGTGTAGGATTGTGGAAACAAGAAGATAAAAAAATGTATGAACGTGTAAGAAAAGTTATTGTTGATGAACTTTCAAATCATACTAGTAAGCCCTCTCTGTTACATGGTGATTTATGGGGAGGTAACTACATGTTCTTAACAAATGGCCAACCTGCTTTATTTGATCCTGCACCACTATATGGAGATAGAGAATTTGACATAGGAATCACTACAGTATTTGGTGGATTTACACAAGAGTTCTATGATGAATATAATCAACAGTTACCACTAGCCAAGGGATCACAAAAGCGTATAGAATTTTATAGATTATATTTACTTATGATACATTTACTTAAATTTGGAGGTATGTATGCTGATAGTGTACAACGCTCTATGAAAATCATTTTAGAATAAAGAACATCGACCTCACTAAAGATATCAACGGGCTTTAGTGAGGTTTTTAAACATAAGATTGATTGAAAATTTTAAAAATAGGGTATATTTAAATTTGTAATACGATTTTTCTGTGATTAAAAGAAATTTATTATAAAAAAAGGGGTATGACGTACGACATAATTTTCAGTCAGTGATTTACTCTATGAAATGGAGAAGAAAAGATTATGGCAGATAAACTGCAAAGAGAATTAAGCAATAGACATATACAATTAATTGCTATTGGCGGGGCTATTGGAACAGGTTTATTTCTTGGTGCTGGCCAATCTATTCATTTAGCAGGCCCATCTATCTTACTAACATACATAATAGTAGGTTTTGTTCTCTTTATGTTCATGAGAGCTATGGGAGAATTACTGTTATCCAATTTAGGATTTAAATCGTTTGGTGACATTGCTCATCATCATATTGGTTCTATGGCAGGTTTTATGGTGGGGTGGACATATTGGTTAACATGGATTATTTCAGGAATGGCAGAAGTGACTGCTGTTGCCAAGTATGTTTCCTTCTGGTATCCAACAATTCCAAACTGGTTAACAGCTGCAGCGACTATTTTAGTTTTAGTTGCTTTAAATCTATTCAGTGCTAAATTATTTGGAGAATTAGAATTTTGGCTATCTATTATTAAAGTTTTGACTATTTTAGCTTTGATAGCCGTTGGTGTTGTTATGATTGTATTTGGAATGAAGACAAGCTATGGCCCTGCAACGGTAACGAATATATGGAAAGACGGAGGCTTTTTCCCTAATGGTGCACAAGGTTTCTTCATGTCATTCCAAATGGCAATTTTCTCATTTATTGGTATTGAGTTGATTGGAATAACTGCAGGGGAGACTAAAGATCCTCACAAAACAATTCCTCAAGCAATTAATAATGTACCGTTTAGAATATTATTATTTTATATAGGATCGTTGGCAGTTATCATGTCTGTTGTACCATGGCAACAATTGAATCCTGCTGACAGTCCATACGTTAAAATGTTTGGATTAGTTGGAATCCCTTTTGCAGCAGGTATTATTAACTTTGTTGTACTTACAGCTGCAGCCTCTTCTTGTAATAGTGGTATATTTGCTAATAGCCGTACGATGTTTGGATTAGCTGGAAGAAAGCAAGGTCCAGCATTCTTACATAGAACCAATAAGCACGGCGTACCACATTATGCTATTTTAGTGACATGTGGCTTATTAAGTATTTCAGTCGTGTTAAATGCAATTTTTAAAGATGCGACTAAAGTGTTCGTACAAATTACAACATTTTCAACTGTTTTAAATATTATGATTTGGACAATTATTATGATCGCGTATCTAGGTTATTTAAGACATGAACCGAAACAGCATAAAGAAAGTAACTATAAAATGTGGGGCGGAAAATACATGGCTTACAGTATTTTAGGGTTCTTTGCATTTATTTTTATTATACTATTGATTAATAGTGCAACGCGTTATGCCGTACTTTCTGCACCCGTATGGTTTGTTATCATGCTATTGATGTATCAAAAATATAAAAAAGAATCTCGCAAAGCTAAAATTAAAAATGAGGAAGAGTAAAGCACTTATTATTTCAAATAGGACGAGTTAGCTAACACTTCATAACGTTAGTATTTAAACTAAAGGTTATGAAGTGTATTTTAATTAAAAAAATTAATGTTTTGAATTAAATGTCGAATAAGTTATCTTAATTTTCAGAAAAATATGATATACTATTGAGCATAGTCTTGAATGTCATATATGCATTTCACTAATTATCCCTCTAAGTTACAGCATCTAAGAAAGATTTAATTGAATCATATATGGGCTTCGAGACTCTTTTTATACATAATTTCACTTAGCACATTGGGAGGTTTAACTTATGTCGACGATAAAAAATATCGATGGACCAAAGGATTTTGTTTTTAGAGTGTTATCAGGGGTAGCAATTGGAATAGTAGCCGGACTCGTTCCAAATGCAATTTTGGGAGAAATTTTTAAATACTTTATGCAATATCATCCTATTTTCAAAACTTTATTAGGGGTCGTTCAAGCCATCCAATTTACAGTGCCAGCGCTTATTGGAGCATTGATAGCTATGAAGTTCAATATGACACCTTTAGCAATAGCTGTAGTAGCAAGTGCCTCATATGTTGGTAGTGGTGCAGCTCAATTTAAACAAGGTACATGGGTAATTGCGGGAATTGGGGATTTAATTAATACGATGTTAACTGCATCCATCGCCGTGTTACTTATTTTATTAATAGAAGAACGTGTTGGTAGTATGGCTTTAATTGTTTTTCCGACAGTTGTTGGTGGTTTAGCAGCTACAATCGGCGTATTTACTTTACCATATGTAAGGTTAATTACAACGGGAATTGGTAACATGGTTAATAGCTTTACTGAATTACAACCAGTGTTTATGAGTATGTTAATCTCTATGGTGTTTAGTTTTATAATCATATCACCATTGTCAACTGTAGCCATAGCTATT
Source organism: Staphylococcus sp. GW823-FHT05F06 (assembly GCF_058795495.1). Lineage (NCBI taxonomy): Bacteria > Bacillati > Bacillota > Bacilli > Caryophanales > Staphylococcaceae > Staphylococcus > Staphylococcus sp. GW823-FHT05F06. Next base: position 134,678 of record NZ_JBXAHW010000006.1, read on the forward strand.
GCTATTGGATTATCAGGTATTGCTGCGGGATCTGCTTCAATAGGTATAGCAGCGACAGAAGCTGTATTATTGATTGGTACCAGCAAAGTTAATCATGTAGGTATTCCTTTATCAATATTTTTCGGTGGGGTGAAAATGATGATGCCAAATATGGTTAAATACCCTGTCATTATGATTCCGATTTTCTTGACAGCGGCAATATCTGGTATTGCTTCAGGGATTATTGGTATTTCAGGAACAAAAGAATCAGCAGGATTTGGTTTTATCGGAATGGTTGGGCCTATTAATGCCTTTAAATTTATGCATGTTGATTCTGCATGGTTAAGTTTATTACTTATTGTCATCGCCTTTTTTGTTGTGCCGTTTCTAGTTGCATGGATTTTAGATTTAATACTTAGAAGATTAATTCATTTGTATGAGAATGATATTTTTAAATTTATGGGATAAAGCTTCGTATCTCTTCGACGTTTAGAACGTTGAAGAGATTTTTCTATGTTAAAATATAACAATATAACATCTAACTTTAACATATATAGAGGGTGAAACGATGTCAGGGAAACTAGAAGAATTACAATTAAAAGTAGCTCGATTAAGTCGACGTACTCATGAATTAGGTATTCCAATTATGGTATTATTTGAGGGGATTCCTGCTTCGGGGAAGACACGTTTATCAAATGAATTACTATTGCACCTAGATGCCAAATATTCGCGATTTATAGCTACTAAATCGCCAGAGTCAAACGATTTACGTTACCAATTTTTACAAAAATATTGGAATACTTTACCACAAAAGGGCAATATAAATATTTATTTTAGAAGTTGGTATTCACACTTTTTAGATTATAAAGAAAATAAAATTAAGCATGATCAATATAAAAATTATGATGTTTTAGTCAATCAAATTTATCATTTTGAATCGATGTTAAAGAATGATAACTATGAAATTATAAAATTTTTCATAGAAATAAATGAAGAAAAACGCAATGAACATATTCAACAGACAAAAGATAATCCATTAACTAGATGGAAAGTTCAAGAATATGAAAATGTTATACCTCAAGAAAGTTATCTAAATCAAATGCATCAATTCATCAACAAAGATAAAGATTGGAAAGTGATCGATTACACAGAGCGCGAGCATGCTTTTGAAAAAATGTACTTACATTTAATAGATAGACTTGAGCAAGCTATAAAAAAAGTTGAACAACAAACAACTAAAGTCAACGGTAAGTTCACATCAAGCTTTACGACTTCTTTATTTAATAATAATCTTGAGAAAGTAGACAAAAAAACGTATAAAAATCTCATTGTTGAATTGCAACAGAGAATGAGAGAAATCCAATTTGCTTTATATGAAAGAAAGATTCCCCTTGTTTTGGTTTTCGAAGGTATGGATGCTGCTGGTAAAGGTGGCAATATTAAACGTATTAGAGAAAAATTAGATCCAACAGGATATGAAGTGAATGGTATTAGTGCACCTACGGATGTCGAACTTAAGCATCATTATTTGTGGAGATTTGCTAAAAAGATGCCAAAATCAGGTCATATAGAAATATTTGATCGGAGTTGGTATGGTCGTGTACTAGTTGAACGTGTAGAAGGTTTTGCAAGCCAGAATGAATGGCAACGAGCATCTGATGAAATCAATCAATTTGAAAAGATGTGGACAGATGAAGGTACAATCATATTAAAATTCTTCTTATGTTTAGATAAAGATGAGCAGCTTAAGCGTTTTAAAGACCGTGAAAATAATCCTGATAAACAATGGAAGATTACTGAAGAAGATTGGCGTAATAGAGAAAAATGGGATGAATATTTAGAAGCAAGTCATGATATGATTGAATCTACAAACACTTCATATGCCCCTTGGTATATTGTTCCGGCAGATCATAAAAAAACGAGTCGGATTGAAGTACTTAAAACAATTATTAGAAAATGTGAAGAAGTACTATGGGGAGTTAAGACGTATTAATTTTAAATAAAAATCTCGGGAGTGAGACCATGGATGAAGCATTATTCATTGGTCTCACTCTCTTTTTTAATATAATGAATGAAATGTTTATGAATGAGAACGATGTGTTTCTTCTATTATATAGTCTAAAATGATAACTCACCTATATAGAAAATGGTAACGTCGTTTAATATAAAAGATATTTTGAGTTCCAAATTGATATATAGAGTTACATTTTGTTTATTAAAGAATAAGAGTTAAAAAGTAACATCATTAAAATAAGCAAACCTTCATAAAAAATGATAATATTTAGAATCAAATAGTTAGAATTATTTCATTTATGTAACAACATTGCAATCTGTAATTTTACAGATAACTTAATATAATAGTATTTCAGCTTGAAACACAAGGTAATTACTTAAATTAAGGTGGAATATGAAACTAATATTAAGGAATTATATGTTACAAACTGAAATATATCTGTTTTAAGATTACAAAACAATGTTGATATTGTAACCTTTTGTAAGGAACGTGTAATATACAAAGGCGATTTTTATGTTATAGTGGGTAGCGTCAAAAGTTAACAAAAAACATTTTCAATATAGCACAACGAATTTAAAACATTTAAATAACAAAACAAACAAATTTTAAATTATATCTGGAGGATTTATATATCATGAAAAAAACAGTTATCGCTTCTACATTAGCAGTATCTTTAGGAATTGCAGGTTACGGTTTATCAGGACATGAAGCACACGCTTCAGAAACTACAAACGTTGATAAAGCACACTTAGTAGATTTAGCACAACATAATCCTGAAGAATTAAATGCTAAACCAGTTCAAGCTGGTGCTTACGATATTCATTTCGTAGACAATGGATACCAATACAACTTCACTTCAAATGGTTCTGAATGGTCATGGAGCTACGCTGTAGCTGGTTCAGATGCTGATTACACAGAATCATCATCAAACCAAGAAGTAAGTGCAAATACACAATCTAGTAACACAAATGTACAAGCTGTTTCAGCTCCAACTTCTTCAGAAAGTCGTAGCTACAGCACATCAACTACTTCATACTCAGCACCAAGCCATAACTACAGCTCTCACAGTAGTTCAGTAAGATTATCAAATGGTAATACTGCTGGTTCTGTAGGTTCATATGCTGCTGCTCAAATGGCTGCACGTACTGGTGTATCTGCTTCAACATGGGAACACATCATTGCTAGAGAATCAAATGGTCAATTACATGCACGTAATGCTTCAGGTGCTGCTGGATTATTCCAAACTATGCCAGGTTGGGGTTCAACTGGTTCAGTAAATGATCAAATCAATGCCGCTTATAAAGCATATAAAGCACAAGGTTTATCTGCTTGGGGTATGTAATCCAAATCTAATAATATAATTAGAAAGAGTGAGACAGCATTCGTTGTTCTCTCAGCAACGAGGACTAAAATTGACTCCTTGTATATAAGTAAGTTTTAATTTTAGTTATCGATGCAATACATTAAAAAGCCTAGGACACATTGCTTTGTGTTCTAGGCTCTTTTTTATTTGAAAGTCTAATTAAAATGATTTATATAACAAAGTGATGTTAACAAAGTGAAAATATAACATCTAGACTGAAAAAATATAATAAAATTAAATGATATTATGTTTGTATTTATTTAAAAGATATGGTTATATAAATGGTGTGTTTAATATCATATATAGATACATTTAAATTGCTTGCCTACACAACTTATATGAAGATGCTCTAATAAATGTATACCTATTTAATTTGTTAAAGTATAATATTAAAGTAAAAAGATGACATGTCAATGCAATTGAGGATGTAATTGTGATAATATTAAGAGCAAGTATTTTAAAAATTAAACGGAGTGTAATTGAATGAACGAGAACAATTATAGACGTCTCAACAAAACTTATAAACCGCACTATTTGCCTGGTTTAGATGGTTTGAGAGCTATAGCAGTCATTGGGATAATCATTTATCATTTAAATACGAAATGGTTATCTGGTGGATTCCTTGGAGTAGATACTTTTTTTGTCATTTCTGGTTATCTCATAACTAGTTTATTATTAAGTGAGTATTATAGAAATAATTCTATTAATTTAGTTAATTTTTGGCTTAGAAGATTTAAACGATTAATACCAGCAATGATGTTTGTTGTCACGGTTGTTTTAATATATACATTACTATTTAAACCCGAATTAATTATTAGTATAAAACATGATGCTATAGCAGCACTTTTCTATGTTTCTAACTGGTGGTATATCATACAAGACGTAGACTATTTTAATCAATTTGCTGTAGCGCCATTAAAGCATTTGTGGTCATTAGCTATTGAAGAACAATTCTATCTATTCTTTCCATTTATACTTTTAGGCTTATTAAAGTTTTTCAAAAAGAGAACTACAATGATTATTCTATTAATCATCTCTTTATTATCATTAACTGCAATGATAACGATACATATGTATACAGGTAACAATTCTAGAGTTTATTTCGGGACTGACACACGTTTACAAACGTTATTATTAGGATGCTTACTAGCATTTATTTGGCCACCGTTCTCTTTCAGAAAGGATATATCTAAAGGTGCTAAAGCAAGTATAAGTGCAATAGGCATAGTCGGAATGGCAGTGCTCATTTATTTGTTTGTAGTGGTTAGTGATCAAGATAAATGGATATATAGTGGAGGATTTTATGCCATCTCGTTCTTAACACTGTTTGTCATTGCAAGCGTTGTGCATCCATCAAGTGTTTTAAAGAAAATACTAAGTTTCAAGTTATTTATTTATATAGGTAAGAGATCGTATAGTTTATATTTATGGCACTATCCTATCATTATTTTTATGAATAGTTATTTCGTACAAGGTCAGATTCCTTGGTTTGTATATATTTGTGAAGTGATACTTATGTTTGTCATGGCTGAAGTATCTTATAAATTTATCGAAACACCTATTAGAAAAAATGGATTTAAAGCATTCACGGTGATACCGAAAAATTTAACAAGATTTTCAAGAACGATTATTGTGTTAATCTTGCTTGTTCCTTCTGCATTCATAGTATTTGGTGCCTATGATAGTTTGGGTAAAGAGCATGATAAACAACAAGCTGCGAAACAAAAATCTTTTAAAACGAACCAGAAAGCAAAACCTAAAAAGCCAGATGAAAATAATCAAGATAAGTCTTCACAACAACATTTTAATCCTAAAGAAGCGTCTCCATTATTGCTGGGAGATTCAGTAATGGTAGATATCGGTCAAGTCTTTAGTGAAAAAGTACCAAATGCTAATATTGATGGAAAAGTTGGCCGACAGTTAATTGAGGGTAAAGATTTAATCAATCAAAAGTACCAAGATTATACTAAAAAAGGTCAGAGTGTTGTGATAGAACTTGGTACAAACGGTGAGTTTACGAAAAATCAAATGAATGAATTAATTGATTCTTTAGGTGAAGCAGATATTTACTTAATTAAGGTAAGAGTACCGAGAGACTACGAGTCTACTAATAATAAAATTATGGAACAAGTAGCTAAGAAACATAAAAATGTTCATATTGTTGATTGGTATAAAACATCTGAAGGTCATTCTGAGTATTTTGCATATGATGGTATTCACTTGGAATACAGTGGTGTTAAGGCATTATCTAATGAAATCATTAAGAAAATGAAAGAAGTTAATGAAAAATAATATTCAAAAATAAAAATAAGAGAGCTATATATCACTAGAAATTAGAGTTAGATTCAATGTGTTTCCTTAGTCATGATTTAATGAGATGACAAAAACAATTAAGTCAAAAATGGGTATATGGTATTTATTATTATAGTTCACCATAGTGATGGGGTGGGATAACGAATTCGATACGAATTCTGTCTCACCTCATTTTTTATCAATTTTATGAACAATCTTAACGATATCTAAGATTAAATTTACATCAAGTAAATATTCTTTATTGGCTAAATATTTAAAAGATAGATTAAACTCATCAAAGCTAAAGTTGTAATAATAGCAAAATTTATTATTACAAGAATATAACAATTATAAAACGTTACATGAAACATTGTTAGTTACATGCTTTCGTTACGCTATTTACAGACTTCGTTTAACGAAATAACTCTATGTAAACATTACAAAATGATAACACCGCACACAAACGTACATTTTTCTGATAAAGTAATGCTTGTCGTTAAAAAAGAACGAAACCAAGGATAACAAAGTAAATATTTTAGTCACATGACTATTCATTATATGAAATTAATTATTTAAATTTTTAGGAGGATATTTAACAATGAAAAAAATCGCTACAGCTACAATTGCAACTGCAGGAATCGCTACTTTCGCA